>PWNV01000001.1 GCA_003557645.1 Candidatus Nealsoniibacteriota bacterium | reverse complement strand
TTCTGTCCATTTAACAAAACTCCAGCCATCTGCAGCATCTGCTTTTATTGTAACAACAGATCCTTCTTTGTAGACTCCACCACCATATACATCTCCTCCTTCTCGAGGAGAAGCTGCAACACTGACGGTGTACTCAGGTTCGGGTATTTTTACCGGATTTCCACAGGTGACTAGTATTACTACATCTCCCTCTATATTGACAAGAGCTTCTCGGTATTCTTCCAGATTGCCTATGTACTTAAAAGGCTTTCCGTCTCGAAAACCGGAATTGATGAGTCTAGTCCCTGGAGCGAGGGTAATATTGAAATCATAACCCTCTTTTTCAAGTGCTGCTAGTAAATCTATTGATTCTTTTTCTATTCCTGTTAACTTTGTCAGCCATTCCATGAAAGAAGAATCTTTTTCGACGTGACTCTGAACTTCCTCCCAGGAAGATAGCCCTTCTTTTACAAAAGGGTACCTCCCGATAAAAGCTTCGAACTCATCTTCAGTTTCTTCAATCTCCTCTGGTTCTTCTACGACGTCTTCATCCGTTTCTTCTTTAATGAAGATTCCAACCAGTTCACGATCTTCCATTATTTCAAAACTGTAGTTTTCTTGAGAGCTTACCGACACATTGCCGTCGAGCCAGTTGGCGAAGATATATCCTTCTGCGGGAGTCGCGGTAATGGTTACCATTTTTCCTTTCTCGTAAGTTCCGGACCCCTCAACACTTCCCCCTTCTTCAGGAAAGGAGGAAATTTCAACCACATACTCTTCCACCTCCTGCTCACAGCTTGTTATAAGGTAAGCTGTGGAGACCGCAATCAAAATCAATACAACTGCTAAAACAATCCATCTACCTTTCATTATTATCTCCTCCTTCCTTTTCTTTGGGGATAAAGATTCCAATTAATTCACAGTCTTGTGTTGCTTTGAAGCTATAGTTTTCCTGAGAGCTTAGGGATATGTCTCCCTCAAGCCAGTTGGCGAAGATATATCCCTCTGCGGGGACCGCAGTAAGAACAACATCTTCTCCTTCTTCGTAGGTACCGGAGCCTTCAATACTTCCTCCTTCTTGAGGAAAGGATAGAGTTTCAATTAAGTATTTCTCTTCCTTTTCCTCTTGTATGTATTCTTGCCCAAGGACAATACTGTCTGTTGCAAAATAAACAAGAAGAAGGGACACCAGCAAAACCTTACTTACCGATAAAAAGAAACTCATTTTAGTCATCACTTCACACTCCTTTTTTTTGGTTTCCCTTTCTGTTGGTCTTTATTTAATTGTTCAGGGAACTGCGTGTATTCTACTATATATAGTTTAATAAGTCAAGTAATTTTGGGTAAAAAAAGAAACACTCCCCTTGATTTTACGGTTAAAAATTGATATCATGACAAAAGAATTAATTAATTTTTAGATATTATGTCAACAATGCCGGGTGCAAACTTCACCCATAAAGCTCAGCAAGCCATCGTTGCGGCACAAAAGATGGCGCAAAAGCAAGGCCATCATCAGATTGATTCCTTGCATCTTTTGCACTCCTTGCTTCTTCAAGAGGAAAGTATTGTACTAAATCTTCTAGAGCGCATGGGAATTGATATAGGAATGCTTAAGAAGAAAACAGAACGTGCCATTAAAGGAATTCCACAGATAATAAAGGAGGAGACGACACAAGGCCAGTTTTATCTTTCTCAAGACATGGCAAAAATACTTAAAATTGCTGGAGAGGAGGCTGAGGTGATGGAAGATAAATTCATTTCTATAGAGCATCTCTTCTTAGCATTGCTTTCTACTGAAACAAGAGCAAAGAACATTTTGGAGGGAGCCACTTTTCTTTCTCCAGGAAAAGGAGGGCCGGATCCTTCGGATGTTGAAGGTCTTCATTATGACAAGGCACAAGAAGTTCTCCAAGAGATCAGAGGAAATCAGCAAATCACAGATCCTCATCCAGAGTCAAAGATGCAGTCTATAGAGAAATACACACAAAACCTTACGGAAATGGCAAGAGAAGGAAAGATAGATCCAGTTATAGGAAGAAAACAAGAGACACGTCGCCTTATGCAGGTTCTTTCTCGTCGTACGAAAAATAATCCTGTTTTAATTGGAGAGGCAGGTACTGGGAAAACAGCTATTGTGGAAGGATTGGCACAGAGAATTGCCAAAAAGGACGTTCCGGAAAGCTTAAAGAACAAAGAAGTAATAAGTCTTGACATCGGGAGCCTTATCGCTGGAACACGTTACAGGGGAGAGTTTGAGAACAGGGTAAAAGCACTACTTCAGGAAGTAAAGGCACACAAGGACAAATATATTCTTTTTATCGACGAACTACACACTATCATTGGTGCGGGAGCTGCAGAAGGATCTATTGATGCATCTAACTTACTAAAACCCGATCTTGCTAGGGGAGAGCTGCGCGCTATTGGAGCAACTACACTCAAAGAATATCAGAGATATATTGAAAAAGATCCAGCCCTGGAAAGAAGATTTCAACCAATTACTGTTAATCAGCCCACTGAAGATGAGACAATACTGATTTTACGAGGAATTAAAGAGAAGTATGAGCTTCATCACGGAGTAAAGATTGAAGATAGTGCGGTAAGAGCAGCTGCGGAACTTTCCGCTCGCTACATTAGTGATCGTTTTCTTCCCGATAAAGCAGTAGACTTGATAGATGAAGCGATGAGCTCTTTAAGGCTTGAAGTGGAATCACAACCAGAAAAATTGGAAGACTTGAAGAAAGAGATTCAAGATCTTGAGATAGAAAAAGAAGCACTAAAAGGGAGCAGCTCTAAAGAAGCAGAACGAAGGAAAAGAGCTATTTCCAGACAGCTTGCTGATTTAAACGAAAAAGCAAATGAGCTAGAGTCCAGGTGGAGTTTTGAAAAGGAAACGATAACTAAAATCAGAAAACTTAAAAATGAGATTGACAACCTTAAGTACGAGGCAGAGAAAGCAGGGCAAGAAGCTGATTTGCAAAAAGTGGCGGAAATAAAGTACGGGAAGATTCCGGAAATGAACAAAGAGTTGAAATCAGAAGAGAAGAAGTTGAAAAACTTACAGAAAAACAAGCCAATTTTGAAAGAATCGGTAACGAGAGAGGATGTTGCCGGAGTGGTTTCAAGGTGGACGGGAATACCGGTAAACAGCTTACTTCAAGAAGAAATAAAGAAGCTACAAAAAATGGAAAGCATTATTTCTCGGCGTGTGATAGGGCAAGAAGAAGCAATTTCTGTTATCTCTCACGCTATTCGTCGTTCCAGAGCAGGAGTATCTGAAGAGGATCGTCCTCTTGGTTCTTTCTTCTTTTTAGGGCCCACAGGTGTGGGAAAGACAGAAACAGCACGTGCGTTGACCGAATTTTTGTTCAACAAGGAAGATTCTTTGATTCGACTTGATATGTCCGAGTATATGGAAAAACACTCTGTTTCAAAGATGATAGGTGCTCCTCCCGGATATGTTGGACACGAAGAGGCAGGGCAGTTGAGCGAGGAAGTAAGGAGAAAGCCCTACAGCGTAATACTTATCGATGAGGTGGAAAAAGCTCATCCGGAAGTGTTTAATATTCTTCTTCAGGTATTTGAGGACGGTAGACTTACCGATACCAAGGGAAGAGTTATTTCCTTTAAAAATACGATTATTATTATGACGTCCAATGTGGGGTCGGAGCATATTATTGAAATGGGGGAAATAGGATTTAATAACAAGGAAGAGGACGGAATGAAAAACTCTCTTCGTGAAAGAGTGATGTCAGCTTTAAAGAACACTTTTCGTCCAGAGTTTTTGAACAGAGTCGATGATATTGTTATTTTCAACTACTTGACGCAAAAGAATATGCGAGAGATTGTTGACCTGGAACTTGAGAAGGTGCAAAAGAGGATGAAAAATAACAACAACATTACGGTTACCTTTCATAAATCAGCAAAAGAGCTTTTTGCTAAAGAAGGGTTTGATAGAGAGATGGGAGCACGGCCACTAAAACGCCTGATTCAAAAGAAAGTACTCAACCCACTCGCCTTAAAGGTTATTTCCGGGGAAGCGGAAATAGGAGGAAGAATTACTGTAAGAGCGAAAGAAGGAGAAGTTCTCTTTGAGGGATCTTCTGCAAACAAGAGAGAAAAGGTTGCAACAAGATAATTTTTACAAGAGAAACGGAGCTTTAAAGAGCTCCGTTTTTTTATATCAAAAACTAATTTTCTTCGTTAAAACAGTTTTCTGGAGAATCGACATACGCGATTCCTTCTTCTTTGATGTCTTCTAAGGTCGTTTCACCAATTCCACTTATTTCAACTAAGTCATCGAGACTGCAAAAGGGCCGTTTTTCTATAATACTTTCTGCTCTTTTTTCTCCGATATGCGTTATTTTCGTTAACTCTTCCTTGTTTGCCGAGTTAATCTCTATCTCTATTTCTTCTTCTTTTGGAGGAGAAACTTCCTCTTTACACTCTTCTAAGGGCTTTACATAGGCAACTCCTTCTTTCTTAATGTTTTCTAGGGTTGCCTCACCGATTCCGCTAACGTTTTGCAAGTCAGAAAGAGAACAAAAAGGAGATTTTTTTCTGTAATCAATGATTCTTTTAGCCGTCACTTCACCGATTCCGCTAACGTTTTGCAGTTTTTCCTTGTTTGCCGAGTTAATTTCTACTTCCATTTCTATTTCTTCTTCATCTGGAGGAAGATCTTCTTCTTTGCATTTTTCTGGAGGATCAACATAGGCAATTCCTTCTTTCTTAATGTTTTCTAGGGTTACCTCACCGATTCCGCTAACGTTTTGGAGATCGGAAAAACTGCAAAAAGGATTCTTTTTTCTATATTCAACAATATTTTGAGCTGTTACTTCTCCGATTCCGACGATGTTTTGCAGCTCTTCTTTATTCGCAGAGTTGATCTCTACTTCTCTTACTTCTTCTTTTTCATCTTCTTCTGGAGGAAGATCTTCTTCTTTGCATTTTTTTGGAGGATCGATATACGCGATTCCTTCTTTTTTGATATCTTCTAGAGTTGCTTTGCCAATTCCACTTATTTCAACTAAGTTAGAGAGAGCACAAAAGGGCCGTTTTTCTATAATACTTTCTGCTCTTTTTTCTCCGATATGCGTTATTTTCGTTAAATCTTCTTTATTCGCAGAGTTGATCTCTACTTCTCTTACTTCTTCTTTTTCATTTTCTTCTTTTGGAGGGGGAGAAGTAGACGAAGAACCACTTCTTCTGCAGTCATTGTGAGGCTTTGCGTAGGCGATTCCTTCTTTCTTAATGTTCTCTAAGGTTACCTCACCGATTCCGCTAACGTTTTGCAAGTCAGAAAGAGAACAAAAAGGAGACTTTTTTCTGTAATCAATGATTCTTTTAGCCGTCACTTCTCCGATTCCAACTATATCTTGCAGTTCTTCTCTGCTTGCCGAGTTAATTTCTACCTCTACCACTACTTCTTTTGAAGGAGAGACTTCTTCCTTGCATTCTTCCAAGGGCTCTGCATAGGCAACTCCTTCTTTTTTAATATTTTCTAAGGTTACTTCACCAATTCCACTAACGTTTTGTAAATCAGACAGAGAGCAAAAAGGAAACTTTTTTCTGTATTCAACAATATTTTGAGCTGTTACTTCTCCGATTCCGACGATGTTTTGCAGTTCTTCCTTGTTTGCTGAGTTAATCTCAATCTCTAGTACTTCTTCCTTTTTTGCCCTTTTTCTTAATTTTTCTATTCTTTCCTCTATTTTTTCTAATTTCTCAAGTATTTCTTCTAGTTCTTCTGTAGCATTCTCCTTATTTAATTCTTTTTTTGAGGGATTTTTGCACTCTTCTGGTGAAACGACGCTTGCTAAGTTTTGCTTTTTAATGTTTTCTAAGGTTACCTCACCTATTCCGCTAACGTTTTGGAGATCGGAAAAACTGCAAAAAGGATTCTTTTTTCTATAATCAATAATGCTTTTAGCTGTTACTTCTCCGATTCCGACGATGCTTTGCAACTCTTCTTTATTCGCAGAGTTAATCTCTATTTTCGCTAACTCTTCTTTTTTTGGAGCACTTTCTTTTTCTTCTAGAACATCTTCTTCTTTTGGCGTCTCTTTTTCCTTTGATGATGGCTCAATTGATATTTCCGGAAGATCTTCTATATTAAGAACAACTTCTTTCCTCTCTGTAGGAGAGGTTGTTCCAATCATTGCTCTTAGAGGGTTGTGATCCAAAAAAGCACCACTCAGAAAAGCTGTCGCTCCTCCCAGGAGAAACATAATAATGGATAGAAAAAACTTTTCCTTCATGGAGATTTAAGGTAGTTTTGTTGGATTATAAGGAAAGAGGGGGTTGTCGTCAATGCGTTAAAGGTTTTTTACTGGTTTTGGTTGATAATATTCATTTAACCTGTATGGTATTTTTTCTACCTTCACTATTTCTCTGTTTTTCACTTTTGCTTTTAAAATAAATCCTTTCATTGTTTCTTCAGAAAAGGCCTGGTCAAAGATAAAGTTTCCCAGAGAGTAGGCGATGTATTTACCGTTGTACTTTTCCACAGGCTGAGTTACGTGAGGATGATGCCCGATAACGATGTCTGCCCCGTAATCTATCGCCTTTTTGCTCAATTCTCTTTGTCTTGCGTTTGGTTGTTTTTGATATTCATTACCGTAATGAAAAGTAACTACGAGAACGTCAATCTCTTCTTTTGCTTTTTCGATGTCTCTTTTCATGTTTTCCAAGGTAAAGTCGGTTATGCCTGATCTTTCTTCTGTTGCTACTGCGTAAGGAAAAAGAAACTCAGTATATCCAAGGAAGCCGATACTTGTTTCTTCCGGCCCTAAGAGTATTGTTTTTGGCAAGTGAGCTTCTTCTTTGTCAAATCCTGCTCCGGTATAGAGTATATTGTTGTCGCTTAGTCTTCTCATGGTGTCTTCAAAGGCTTCTCTGGTATAGTCGAAAGCGTGGTTGTTTGCCAAAGACACTACATCGAATCCGGCGTAAGAGAGTCCTTTCATCGCTTCTGGTAAAGCACGGAAAGAGTAAAGGCCTCCAACATCCCACCCTTGGTCAGAGATTACGCTTTCCAGATTTCCGAAAACAACATCTCCTTCGTTCAAGACTTCGCTTATCTTCGCAAAGGGAAAAGTGTAGTCATTGTTGCCGTGTTTTTCCGTCATGTAACGAACCCCTCGATCAAGCATAATGTCTCCGGTAAAAAGGATGGTGTAAGAGGTTTCTTTAGGAACATCTCTTAGCTGCATTCCTACGAAAAGTAAAAGCAAGGGAAGGATAAAAGAGAGCGTGATTTTTTTGTTTTTTGTTCTTGCCATATTACCTTCTTATGATATAATATGACGTGATAAATTAAAAGGGCAAACAAACATATGAGTGAAGATTTTATTAACATAGAAAAGAAGCCCGATGACAAAAAAGAACTTACTTTTTCAATAGTGGTTCTTTTTGTGATAATTCTTGTTATCGGTATTTTTGTTTTAAGCAGAGAGTACAGCGATGCACTGCGTTCTACAGTGAGTCATTTTATGGGAGAAGAAAAAGAAGAGGTAGTGGAAACGAAAGCAGAAGAAGAAGTCGCCCCGGCTTACGAAGAAAGGTCTTTTTACAAGGAAACGGCAGAAAGTGGAGACGGTTTTACTCACTTAGCTCGTAGAGCGATAGGCAGATACTTGCAGGAAGAAGAAAAGGAAGTTGTTTCCGAGAGGAAGATTTATATGGAAGATTATGTGCAGAAAAAGATTTCTTCTCCAGGAGAACTGCTTGAAACGGGCGATGAGATAGAGATCTCCAAAGAAATCATAGAAGAAGCTTTAGAAGAGGCGAATAAGCTCAGTGAGGAAGACTTGCGAAACCTTGAGCAGTATACGGCTTTAGTTTTCTCTTAAACCCAGAGAAGGGCTCTTAACTTAAATGGACAAGCGATATTTTTTCGAATTAACAAACAAGCTGTACCGGATGACGCTCTCTTTCCCGAAACAAGAAACTCTTCGTCGAAGAATGAGGGGCTTGGCTGATGAAATTCTCATGGATCTTGTTGTTATCTTAGAAGGAGATCAAAAGGAGAAAAGAGACGCTGCGTTTAATGTAGAGAAAAACATTAGATTACTAGACACCTGTTTTGAGCTTTCCAAAAATCAAAACTGGGTGGAGATAGAGGAGTTAAAAAACATTCAATCTGATTATTTAGTGATAAAAAGGGAAGTAGAGGAGTTCAATAACAACAATCGTAAAGAAATGAAGGAGGAAGTTAAGGAAGAGGTTAAAGAGAAAATTACAGCTCCTGATAAAAAAGAAACATCGAAACCTTTAAGCAAGAGGCAAGAAAAGATAATGGAGTTCTTGAAAGAGAAAGAAAAAGCACAAGTGAAAGATATTCAGGAGATTCTTCCTAAAATTACGAAGCGTACTTTACGAAGAGATCTGGCTGTTCTTACCGAGCAAGGAAAATTAAAAAAAATAGGAAAAGGAAACATGACCTATTACCAGATTTGATAGGACAGTGATAGGACAATAACATCTTTTTGTTTTTGTCCTATCTTTGTCCTAACTACGAATAGGACAAATAGCTTACTTTAGCCCTAATAGACTTATTAAGCCAATGCCACAAAGCTTAGGACAAATGTTTTTCCGACAGGACAATAAGAAAAAAAAGTTTGAGGAAATCTATGACCGTTCGGTAAAGGAGATTTACCGTTTCATTTTTTTGAAAGTAAGCTCTCAAGAGGTTGCGGAAGATTTGACGTCGGAAACTTTCACCAGAATCTGGAAATCTTTACAGGCAGAAGAGAACATTGAAAACCCTCGTGCATTTGCTTTTCGTATTGCAAGAAACCTTGTGATAGATCACTATCGGCGGAAGGAGTTTTTGAAGGTGACTACTCCGGACAAGATAGATGTTTCCGATACGGAGAAAAGGGCGGACGAAAGAGCAGAGATTACCTCAGAGATGGAGAGAGTGGGAGAGGCTCTTAGAAAACTAAGCGAAGATTATCAAAACATAGTTATCTGGTATTATTTGGATGAACTTTCTATTTCTGAAATTGCTGATCTTCTTGCCAAGTCAGAAACCACGGTTCGAGTCAGTATTCACAGAGCACTGAAAGCCCTTAAAAAAGAACTTAAAGAGTAGGTGTAACAAAATTGGAGACTTTACGTCTACTATTACAGGAAGGCAAAAACTATGGAAAAAGAACTATTAAAGAAAATTTATTTACTGCGCGACGTTAGCCCGAGAGAAGATTGGAAAGAGAACACCAAGAAAGACATCTTGAAGGAAGAAGATGTTGCTTCCTCTTTCGTCGTAGAACCCAGATTGCTTGCAACCGGGGTTTTTGTCTTGGCTTTTGCCGTTATATTCACTCTTCCCTTGCTTTCTAAACCTGAGGAAACCTATGTTGAGGTTAAAGAGGAGAAGGAGGACGTTACCAAAGAAGAAGTAACAGTCGCTCAGGTAGAGGAAGGAGAGGAAGAGATTAAAGAAGAAGAAAAGAATGAAGGAGAAGTGGTAGTAGCAGTGAAAGAAGAAGATCCTTTAGTAAGAACGCAGAGCTTGAGTGAAGAGATAAGAGAACTAGAGAAGCTTGTCTTGGCAAAAATGATTGCGGAGGAGAAGGAGGAAGAAGGAGATTACACCGATGAAGAGTTGGCTGGGCACTTGTTAGCAGAGATAGAAAAGATGTCCTCTTTTCAAGTACAGGTACAAACGGAAGAAGGTAGTTTGATCGAGGATGCCAGAGAAGCGATGGAAGAAGGAAGATACGACGATGTTATTTCCATTTATCTTAGAATGAGACGTTAACTTGACAAGGGTTTACCTTTAGTTATAATTTTAGAATTGTGAATATTAGAGAGACAAAGAGCAACGAGTCGTTAACCTCTTTTAGAGGGGGTCGACAACGACAGATTAAAAGTCGTTTAAAAGTAACCGCAAATTGTACGACAAGTATAATTTGCTAGAAAATAGAAGATGAACAGTTTAACAAAAAAAATAATCGTAGGTGTAATGGCCTTTTCGCTTGCCTTTACTGCTTTCGGTGCTGTTCTTGCAAATGAAACAGATGAAGTTGATGAACTTCAAGCTGAGGTGCAAGAACTCAGAGACATGATTGCCGCTTTGCTCGGTGATGATGCTACCGAAGGGGAAGAGGGCGATGAAGGAGATTACGACGAGGTTGTCGGAGTTGTAGGAGTTCCAGCGAACTTTACTTTCACCGAAAACCTTAGCCAAGGATCAAGGGGAGAAGCTGTAAAGTATCTCCAAATGGTTCTTAACGCCGATCCGACTACGCAAGTAGCAACCACGGGAGTAGGATCCCCTGGACAAGAGACCGAATATTTCGGAGCTCTTACACACGCAGCAGTAATAGAATTCCAAAACAAGTATGCAAGTGAAGTTTTAGCTCCTGTTGGTCTTACAGCCGGAACTGGTTATGTAGGATCACAAACCAGAGCTAAGCTTAACGCTATGCTTGATGATGGAGTTGTTGTGGATCCTTCAGATCCAGACGTACCAACAGATGAGCTCGCAGAGATTTTGGAAATGCTTATTGCACTTTCCGAAAGAGTAGAAGAGCTTGCTGAAAGATTAGAAAAAGTAGAAGATCCAACATTAGTTGGTGACGAAGGTGATCTTTCTGTAGAAAGAAGAAATGATATAAGGTATGTAGAGCTTAGCGCTAGACAAACCAAAGATGTAGCTATGTTTCGTGTTGAAGCCGATGACTCTGATGTCACGATTGAGAGATTTGACGTATACGTTGATGAAGACATGAGAGACTTCAAGAGAGATATAGATAATGTAGCTCTCTATGTAGGTGGAGAAAAAGTTCATGAAATGGCAGTTTCTGCAGCTACTGTTGATAGAGATGATGAATATCTTCGCTTCGGCGGACTTAGCATCTTAGTTGAGAAAGACGGCTATGTTGATGTAGTAATTCAAGTTACTGCAGCAGACAGGGATGAATTTCGTGAAAATGCATACAATATTGGACCTGCAGGTAGCGATGCTATAAGAGGAAGAGATACTGCAGGATTTAATGTATATGCTGACACAGATGATGAATATCGTGAGTTTGAACTCACCGATGATCCTGCCGGAGAACTCACAGCAAGTGATTATAATTCTCCGGAAGAGGGAGTTGTAAGAATCGAGGAAGACGAAAGAACAGAAGTTGACCTTCTTCAATTCGAAATGACTGCCGAAGATGCTGATATGGAACTTGAAGTTATTGACATCAAGCTGTCTACTGACCATGGAACCCTTGAGGAGGTAGCATTAGATCTGCTTCTTTATGAAGTTGGAGATGATACTCCTGTAGATGTTCAAAGTGTTACTGCAACTGGCAGCACTGAAACAATAAGATTCGATGTTGACATGGACATGGACGAAAACACCTCTAAAGTATTTAGAGTAGTGGCCGATGTTTATGCCATGGAAGACATGGAGGATGATGGCGTTCCACAAGGAGTATGGCTTCAAGCTGACCTAGCATTTGCTAGAGCATATGACCATACTCAAGGAGAAGATATTGAACTTGAAAGCGGAGATGAATTTGATGGAGAAAAGCAATATCTCTATACCGTTGTTCCTGAGCTTTCTAACATCTCTACAAGCGTCACTGAAAGAGACGATGGAGTTGGTAATGTTGATAGATTTGACGGAACAATCACTTTTGACATGAAAGCTCTTGGTGACGACATTGTGTTTGATTGGCAAGATATTAGGCTTGCTACCACCACAATTACAGGGGAAACAGTCACTCTTTCCAACGTTTTCGTTGAAATAGATGGTGATGAGATTGATAATGAGAGCGTAACTGTAGATGAGAACGACACAGTATCCGTTGTGCTTGAAGGAAGAGTTCATGTACAAGGAACTGGAACATTGGATGAAAGTGTAAGACTTATTGTTGACCAATTCCAATGGAGACTGGAAGAATCAGGAGATGTTGTTGGTGAGTACACTGGTATTGGAGATATTCTTGACGACCTGAGAACTAGAAGAGTTACACTTGACAAAAAAAGGAACTGATAGAAAAATTATCCTAAAAGGGATAGGGTAATCACTTAGCCAAGCTCTTTAGCTAAAGCTAAGTACCAAAACCCCGCCAAACCAGGCGGGGTTTTTGGTTGTTATAAGGACTTTATTTTTTTGAAGAATATGGTATAATAACAGTACGAAGGTTTTTGCTTACTTAAAAAAAAGGAGGTAGTTGCATTGACTAAGGCAAAAGTTTTATCAAGGAAAGAAAAGTTAAAAGAGGAGGCAGTTAGCTTCCAAGAAAAAACACTGGACATTCTCTTTGCTTTAGATTGTTATCTTAACGGTTTAGCAGAAATTTCCGATGAGATAGAACAGAAAGCAGAGGGAAAGAAGATGAGGAAGATTCTTGAGAAGGTAGAAAATGAAACCAAAGTGGAGGTTAATGATAAAATAGAAGGTCTTATCAAGAGACTTGAAAAACTTAGGGAGATGTATCGCAAAAGCAAGCACATTAAGATATAGCAATTCACCGGCAGCAAGGTCGCCTCTTTTGAGGCGACTTTTAATATAGAAGTTTCTTGTTTTTCTTTTGCATCTTTGTTAATATTTTTCTAAAGAAACCTATAATCTATGAAAAAAGAAAAAAAGAAGTTACTAAAAAAGGTTATTGTAAGTATTGTTGTGCTTTCCTTTGTTCTTACTGCAGTGGGATCAGTGCTTGCTTTCTCAAGTACAAATAACCTTATTAGTTGCCTTGAAAGAGAGGGTGTTGTGATTTACGGAACTAAGTGGTGTGCACTGTGTGCCCGTTTAATAGAATCTTTTGGAGGATATGAGAAAGTAAAGCCAATTTTTGTAGATTGTGATGAAGATGGCGAAAAGTGTAAAGAAAATATGTTTGGGCGAGGGGTTCCTGAAGTACAAATCAAAGGAGAGTATTATAGCGGGACGATGTCTCCTGATGATATTGCTGGGGCAGCAGGGTGCATAAAGGAGGAGAATTTGAGTCAAAAAGAAGATGTGTCTGGCCTTACAATACGTTCTCAAACGAATAAAAGTGAGTACAGAGAGGGAGAAGAGGTTGTTATTGAGGTAGAAGCACAGGGGGAGGGGGTTTTAAATTTTAATACGGGGTGTCAAGTAACCTACAAAATAGGGAACTTTGATTTAGAGAGGGAGCGAGCTTGTACGATGGCTTTAACTCAAGCCACTCTTCCTGCTTCTTGGATGATGATTCATGACCTTGAAAAGAACCCTCTACCTCCCGGAGAACACCAGGTAAAAGCGGGGGTGATTGGATATGGAGAAAAGGATGGAACAATAATAAAAATTATAGAGGAGAGAAAAGAAGAAAAACCTTCTCCGGAAAAATCGCTCGAAAGTGTAATAAGCTTTTGGAGAAGAGTTCTAGAGAGGATAATGCTACGCAGAATTTAAATAGATCATCTTGGATTGTTACAAGATCCCGCTCATTTCGCGGGATTTTCTTTTATATTAAGAAGAAATTTACGCTCAATATGAGGAAGAAAACTTGACAAAAAGTCAATAATGTTTTATTATAACAGGGCAAAGATGTTCTTTAAGGAGGAGGGATAGACGAAAAGGAGGAGAAGTTGAAAAAGTGAATAGAGGTAAATACGAACAAAACGAATAGTTTTGGCGGACTTTGTGTTTTATAAACCAAATAAATATAAGTGGTCGGCAACACAAAATGAACTAATTTTTACCTCAAAACGACGACTCAGTAGCAGACTTAAAAAGCGAATAAAGGTAAATACGAACAAAACGAATAGTTTTGATTAACTTTGTGTTTTATAAACCAAATTAAATATAAGTGGTCGGCAACACAAAAGGAACTACTCTTTATTCAAAACGACGACGTAGCAACGAAAACTAAGAAAATTATGAAAAGAATAAACCAAAAAATGAAAAGA
>PWNV01000012.1 GCA_003557645.1 Candidatus Nealsoniibacteriota bacterium | reverse complement strand
CCTTATAGTTAGAGATATCTGTTTTATAGAGTTTAAAGTTTAAATTTCCAAGTAAATCTTTAACTCTTCTTTTTTTAAGATCTGGGTCGTAATACTCGTTAAAATTATCAACGATAACTACGGAGTATCCTTTCTCAAGCAGTCTTTTCGCTACATAGCTCCCTATAAACCCCGCTCCTCCTGTTACTAGAATTTTCATATTTATTATACACCTACTCCCTCATAATTAACACTCCCTCCCTCAAAATCTTGCTTATCCCAAACATTCCTCATATCAACAACAGCATTAACACATCTTTTCACTTCGTTTAAATCAACCTTTTTAAACTCATCCCACTCGGTCATTAAGATAAGTGCATTAGCTCCCGAAAGCGCTTCCATCTTATCTCCCACAAACTCCACCGATTTTCCGTTATCTAGCGCCTTTTTCGCATTCTCTGTAGCGACAGGGTCGTAGCATTTCACTTTTGCTCCTTCCTGTACCAATTTTTCAATTACCTTTATCGCCGAAGATTCTCTTATATCATCCGTATTCGCTTTAAAAGCAAGTCCCCAAACGGCGATAGTTTTACCAAAGAGATTAGGGATATATTTTTTTAACTTCTGCACGGCAAGAATCTGCTGAAGCTTATTGGTATCGGTTACTGACTCGAGAATACGCATATTAACGTTATTGTCCAGTGCAATGCTGATTAAGCCATCTACGTCTTTCGGAAAACAGCTCCCTCCGTACCCCGGACCCGGCTTTAAGAACTTATCTCCAATTCTACTATCAAGGCCCATTCCTTTGGCTACCTCCTCAATATCTGCTTTCACATTCTCACAAAGTCCTGCCACTTCATTAATAAAAGATATCTTGGTAGCAAGAAAAGCGTTGGAAGCGTATTTAATAAGCTCTGCGCTTTTTATGTCCGTTATCATAAGATGATACCCCTTGTCTGTGAGGGGACGGTAAAGCTCTTCTAGTACCTTTTTTGCTCTTTCCGATTCCACTCCTACGACAATACGATCTGGCTCTAAAAAGTCCTTTACCGCAGATCCTTCACGCAGAAACTCCGGATTGGAAGCCACATCAAAGCAATCACAAGATTTTTCCATGATTTTTCGCACCTCTTCCGCTGTCCCTACAGGAACAGTGGACTTATTTACAAAAACAATATAGTCTTCCAAATTTTCCGCTACTTGTTTTGCTGCTTCCCAGACGTACCGCAGATCTACTTTTCTTCTCTCATCGGGAGGAGTTCCTACTGCATTTATCACAACTTCAACCCCCTTAAGCCCCTCCTTCAAGCTGCTAGTAAAAGAAATCTTTCCCTCATCCAGATTCTTTTTTAAAAGCTCTTCTAGACTCTCCTCATAAATAGGGGAGATTCCTTTTTTTAATTTCTCAATTTTACTTTCATCAATATCTACTCCCACGGCTTCATGCCCAAGCTCGGCAAAACAAACCGCGCTGACGAGCCCTACATATCCTGTTCCAATAACACAAATTTTCATAAAATTTAATCAGCGGACTTTACAATTTCTTGAAAGTCCTTACTTATCTCCAAAAGACTATTATAATCCCCCTCGGCCACAATCCTCTTATCTTTCACTAAGCATAGTTTATCACAGTTTTTTATTGTGCTCAGCCTGTGTGCGATAATAATGATGGTACGGTCTCTCTTTAATCTTTCGATTGCCTCAATAACGTATCTCTCTGTAATGCTGTCCAAAGAAGAAGTGGCTTCATCCATAACCAGAACCTCCGGATTATGATAAAGGGCACGGGCGATACCGATTCTTTGTCTTTGTCCTCCGCTAAGCCTTACCCCATGCTCACCGATAAAAGTATTAAGTCCCTCGGGAAGTTTGTCGGTAAACTCATTGAGCTGCGCCATCTTTGCTGCTCTCTCTATTTTTTCATCGTCTATATCTTCTTCTCCAAGCCCGAAAGCGATGTTGTTACGAATAGTGTCATCGGAGAGGTAAATAAACTGAGGAATATAACCTATATTTCTTTGCCATGCTTGCAAGTCATCCAAAATATTCTTCCCGTCCACAACAACCTCTCCTTTCGTAGGAGTTAAAAGGCCTAAGATAAGGTCGGCGATAGTGGTTTTTCCGGAACCGGTTCCACCGATAATTCCAACAGCAGATCCTTTGTAAATTGAAAGAGAGATGTTCTTAAGCACGGCATCTTCTTTTTCATTGTAAGAAAAACTTACATCTCTCAGCTCAATCTTTTCTTCTAAAGGAAGCTTTCTTTCTTCCTTGCTTGACTTCTCTTGTATTTTTAGTTTTGTAAGATCGTTATAGATGGGATCTATTGAGTAGGCGTGATAACGAAGAACGTTGTAATCGCTAACAATCTTGTTCATTGCCGGGAGTAAGCGGTGAACGGAAAGAGCGAAAAGTGCAAGAATGGAAACAAGATAAGAGATAGGATGTCCCTGAAAAAGAAGAAAGAGAGCGATAAGGAGCATTCCAATAATGGCGATGGTTTCCATGACATGCCTTACGCTTTGCCTTGTAAGATCTTTAAATATATGGGCCCGACAAAGAAGATCCATGCTCTTTTCAAATTTTTCTATAAACCAAGGCTGGCGATTCATTACGGTAGCATCTTTAAAACCTCCGATTCCTTCGTTAGCGGTCTGGATTATTTTTGCTCTTTCTTTTAAAGCTTTTTTCCCGTATTTATTCATGCGTCTGCGGGTTACTTTTAAGAAAACAAAACTAGTCCCGCCAAGGAGCAGCACTGTAGCCAAGGTAATAACGGGTTCTACGATAAAAAGAAGAAGGAGAATAACAATCACCATGAGTGCTTCAGTGGTGATCTGTAAAAGAGGGAGTATTACTCCTTGTACTACCTCTCTTGTTTCGTGGGTAACATTACGGATGATCTCTGCGCTGTTGCGATTTAAATGAAAAGAGTAGGGGACGTTCATGTAGATATTAAAGAGGCGATTGAAGATAGAGCGATAACGATGGAAAACAAAACGAGCCTTCAAGTATTTGAAGGTTATAAGGTAAAGGTTTTTGGAGGCAAAGACTAAAATAAGGAAAATTGCTCCGTAGATTAAGACATCTTGAGAAGTTTCTATCCCAAAAAATTCCAAGACAGGCTTTAACAGCTCAATATTAAAAAGTATCTCCGGATTGGCCACTACGGAAACAAATCCGGCGATAACACCGATGCTGAGTGCTTCCAAGGTAGCTCCGATGACCATTAAAACAAGAAGAAGGAGAAGCTTTATCTTGTCCTTGGCCGGTAGTATTGCTTGTAGTTTTCTGAAAAGTTCTAACATATCTTGTAGATTCTATCACAAAAGGAGAGAAGAATAAACAAAATACACTCTTAAAACACAAACTGTTTAATCGGTGTCATGCTTTACTTCTAAAATTTTCAAGGTAAAAGTTTTCTGAGGCGTGCTCACTGTAACGCAGTCATTTTTCTTGCAACCCATCAAACTTTTTCCGATCGGAGAACTACAAGAAACAAGCGTGATTTTCTTAGAATCAATCTCAATTTCACAGCCACTGACCGACGAAATCAAATACCAGCTTTCTTTTCCTGTTTCGTTATTAATAACATTTACAAGAGAGTGGAGATCGATAACATTAGAAGATAATTTTTTTTCATTATCACACACTATTTCTTCTAAAAGATACTTTTGAAGTTCAAGTTTTTTTTGAAGTTCTTTTATTATATTTTCCGTTTCACTTCTGCCTGTATCGCTCCATGACTGCATGGCGCTAGGAAGAGTACGGTAAAATTCCATCTGCTTAGAGATTTGAATTTCAAGTTCATTTATATTTTCTTGTATTTTCTTTTTAATTACGTTCTTAAATTTCATACGCAAACAACTCTTTTATATATTATAGCACTCTTCTAAGAGATGTGTTGGAATAGAAAAAGAAAGAGGAAGGACCTCTTTCTTAACAGTAGTTTCGTTTTATTTGTGTGATTTATAGTGGTATAAGCATTCTAGCAAGCAAAGCTCCTATGAGAGTAATTGTGATAAGCACGATAAGAAATGCAAAAAGATTCTCTTCCAAAAAAATGCCTCCTTAATATTTTTCAAGAGTATCATAGAGCCAGTCGATAAGCTCTAGTATAAAGGCCCTAGTCTTGCAAACTGGAACGGGCTCAGGGTCTTTCACCGGACGCTCTGGTTCGTCTGGACCGTCATAGGCGAAGAACGTTTCAAACCCATCCTCTTTGAGAAGATCTTTCATGCCCTCAAGATTTTCTTTCTCTTTATCTTGAGCAACAACCACCCTCCAGTGAAGAGTGCCGTCGATAGGGTAGCCCATTATCTTTGATCTGTAAGTGTGGAGAAAAAGTTCCTCCTGCTTACTTTCTGCGTTCTCTAGCTCTTGGTAGCTCCCCGCTATCAAGTAGAAAGTGCCTTCTGCAAAGGCCAAAGAACTCATTCCTAGAAACACCATCAAAAACACCAAAACAAACACTACTTTTTTCATTTTTTTCCTCCCTGGAAATGTTATATAAAGATCTAGCTATATTATACCATGAAATACAAAAAAAGAAAGGGACTCCTTCCTTTTTCATGAATCCTGGAAGCTGTTAGTAATTTTCTATAAACTTCAAACCCTTTTCTACTGACTCAACATCTCCTTCCAGCTCAAAGTAGTTTTGATAATTTAACTTTTTAAGAGTTCCTATTACTTTTTCCCAGTCTACGTTTCCTTCTCCTAAAGGAAGATGAGGATCTGGTTTTTTACATTCTTTGAGGTTTTTTATTGTGCTTCCCATATTATCGTGAGCATGAATGTGAAATATCTTTTCTTGATGGTTTGCCATAAACTCTGTGTAGTTTTCTTTAGAGGTGTTGGCGTGTCCAATATCAAGAGTTATTCCAAAATTAGAAAAATTAACCTCTCTTACTGTTTCAAGAATCATATCTAGCTTGTAAGCTCTTTTTGGTATCCAAAGAAGATCAGGTGCTAAGTTCTCTAGACCGATTTTAATGTTTTTTTCTTTTGCAAAAACAGCAATCTTTTTATAAGAATCTATTTCTAACTCTTTTATTTTTTCGAACTTTAATCCGTACGGCTCTAGTGCGGGGTGTATTGTAACTACAGAGGCTCCTAACTTTTCTGCTGTATCTATCGCGTAGTAAACCTCTCCAAGAGAAGCCCTTCTTATCTCTTCATTAAAATCAGCAAGGTTTCCGTTCATGTATTGAGCGTGTACGGTGTAGTTTACTTTTTTCTCTTCTTTTAACTTCCAAAGAAAAGACGTCTCTTCTTGAAAATTTTTCTTAGTTCGGTGATTAAGATCTATCTCAATACAGTTTACAAGTGTAAACAGGTGATTTACTTCGCGGAAAAAATCTTCTCCTATTTTTTTTGAGCCTTTTGCGCTGATTTTTAGATTATAGAAATCGTTCATGTTTTTGTAATCACTCCGTCACTTATCTCAATAACTCTGTCTGTTTTTTGTAAATACTTTTTTTCGTGGGTAACAAGAACAATAGTTAGTCCTTCTCTACGAAGCCCGGCGATAAGGTCAATAATCTCATCGGCTCTTTTTGAGTCTAGGTTGGCGGTTGGTTCGTCGGCAAAAAGAACTTTAGGATTATTAATAATCGCTCTTGCAACAGCAACTCTTTGTTTCTCACCTCCCGAGAGTTGGGATGGGTAGTTATTTAACTTATCTTTAAGACCAACTTGCTCTAATACTTTTTCTCCAGCATCTTTGATGTTTTCCCAGTTATCTTTTTGAACCATTAAAGGGATGGAAACGTTTTCCAGTGCAGTTAACTCGGGAAGAAGAGCGTAGTCTTGAAAAACAAAACCAAAGTGGTGGAGTCTGCAGTAAGAGTCCATTGTTTCGGAAAATGTCTTCGTATCACAACTCTCAAACAAAATCTCTCCGGAAGTGGGTCTGTCTAAAAGACTTAGAACATAAAGCAAGGTACTTTTCCCTGAACCGGATCTCCCGGTAATGGCAATAAACTCTCCTTCTTTTATCTCTAAATCAATACCGCGAAGAACTTTGGTTTCCACGGAGCCGGTGGTGTAAGTCTTCACGATGTTTTTAGCGGCAAGAATTGTTTTTTTATTTTTCATCTTCCTAGTATTGAATCAATAGTATTCTTTTTTACAATAAGGTGAGAGGGGATAAGCCCTGCGGCAACGCTGGAAACAAAAAGAATACCAACTCTTAATAAAACTCCTTCTATGGTCACATCTAGTATTCCGTCGCTAAAAGGGAAGTCTATTGGATTTTCGTCAAAGTAGGGAATAAGAAAAATATAAAGAAGGAAAAGACCGATAAGGGAACCGACAAGCGCGTAAAAGATAGATTGGAAAATATAAGAGTACTTGATGATGGGAGCACTAACTCCAATTCCTTTTAATATGCCGATTTACTTTTCTCTTGATATGGCGTTTATGAAGATGACGATAAAAAGCGTGACCGAGGCAACAGCAAGTCCAATAGCTCCGATAACCGCTCCTAAAATGGTGAAAGTCATAGAAAGATCTTCAAAGAACTGTCCTTGGCTTTCTCGCCAGGTCTCTGCTTTGGCTTGAGAGCTTTCTGCAGCAGATGAAAGCTTGTTTCTTGTTTCTTCTAAGGTTTGGGGATCGAAAATAGTTATAGCTATTTCATCTGTAATCTGGGGAGATCTTCCGGTAAGAGAAATAAACTGCTGGGTGCTCATGAAAACACGGTTGTTTATTTGGTTTAATTTTGATTCCAGTATTCCGCTTACAACGTACTCTCTAGGACTTGTTGATGCTGTTATTTTAATCTTGTCTCCAACTTCCACACCTTCTAGTGTGCTTCCCTCTATCGCGGAATCATACTCTGCCAAGAAACCGCTCCCAACAAGAACTTTGTTTTGAGGATTACCGTAGATATACTCTCCTGAAACAATAAAATCTTCAAGATTTGTGGTTTTGTTTTCGTTTTCAAAGTCAATTCCTGTAATAGTTCCGGTGATAGCGTTTCTCTCTACGTTTGGTTCAAAGAAAAGAGAGTAGTTTGCTTCTATCTGTGCCCCTTGTAAATATCTTACACTGTAGCTTCTTATCTCCGGAGACTCTCTTATCTCTTCAATTAAATTGTTGCTGTTTATTATGTTTATTTTATCCTCGTCGGGAGTAATGATAATATCTCCCGAGTAGTGTTCTCTGGAATCCTTACTTGCACCGGTGACAAGACCCTCTAAAAGCCCGCTGATAAAAACGAGATTAAGAAAGGTAACTGTCATAATGAAGATGATAAGGATGTTCACCCAAAGATTCGCGTTTTTTATCTGGCGTGAAGCAAGAAAAAATCCTACTCTGAAAGATTTCAAAGAATTCATTGTTTTTCTAAATAATTAAAACCTATCCTAGAAAACATTTTCTAGGAACTTGCGTGATTTTACCATAAAAGAGAGGGAAAAGGAAAAGTAGCTCTTTATGGAGACATCTTGTAACCAAACTTTTTTGTGAAAGTTTAAGAGGAGTTTAAAACTTTTTTCAAATACAGTCGTTCCCTAGAAAAAACCGCTCTCTATAGAGCGGTCTTTTAATTGTTTATTTATTGAATCAGTTCTATCTCGGACTCTTCGGCAGTAGTAGTGATTTTAATTTTTTCACCTTCCTCGTCTGACGCTATCTTATAAACCTCACCGTCTTGTGGTCCTTCGGGAATTCTTTCTAAGTAAGGCTCATCTCCTTCGGTTAATTCTGTTTTACAAGAAGTAACACCTCTTATATTATTAAAGTCTCCTTTGCGGTGAGGCTCTCCCAAAGGTTCGAACTCACCAAAGTAGACAAGATCATCCATGCAGCGGGGAAGAGTGCTTTCTTCACTATCTGCAATGTAGCGCGAGATAGCATCGGCGATAGTTTCCATATGCTCTTCTCTTATAATCTCTCTATCTGAGAGCTCTTCCTTATCGGTGAAAAAGAGGAAGTAAGCCCCGACTCCAAGAAGAAGCACGACGACAGCTCCGATGATGATTATTTTTTTATTCATAGTTTTTTTAATTAATACACTTTAAATTTTCTAGTGCATTCTCAATATTCTCTTTTTCTATTTCTAGTGCATTACCGTTACTATCTACGCAGTAAATAGTATCTTCGCTACAAAGAGGAGTCCAGGCGATAAAAGATTGATCCTCTACTTTTAACTGATACTCTTCTTCAAAATCAACCTCGAACTCTTCTTTTAATCTTTCTGTGCTACATTCGGGAATTTTTTCTGACAATGCTTTCCACTTATCGGAACTTTTGTAATTTTCATAAGAGAAATCGTTTTCAATTAAGTGTATCTCCAAGTCAGTTCTCATTTCGCGTAGATCCCACCTGATCTGTGTATCGACAATTATTTGCAATGTATCGGCTTGCTGCTCTGACCATGGAATAGGGATATTTGTTAAATCGTCTTCGCTGCTCATACTCGCCGCAGAGAGAAAAGCGAGACCAAGAAAAGCCGCCACGGTCAAGAGAAACAGAAACAGCCACTTGTTCTTTATTCTTTCTCTTTTTTCAAGATTTCCGCTGATTCCTTGATAGAAGTAAACAGTAGAAAGAAAAATAATAGGAGTAGATATTAGTGAGACCAGATATGTTAAGAGAGAGGCAAGGTGACTTACGTCAAGAAAAACTAAGAGAAAGTAAAAAGGTAGTGCTAAAGCGTTTACGGCAAAACTGAAAAGAAGAAGTATTAAAAAAAGCAAAAAGACAGAAGACCCCTTGGTGGCAAGATAACTTTTCTTTAACGAAGTTATCGGTCCCGAACTTAAATCAACAAGAAAGATATCGTAAAAGTAAAGCCTTAAAAGGAGAAATATTGCTAAAATAAATCCAGCTAGGACAAGGAAAAAACCTATTAAGGTGATTTGAGATAAAAATAGAGGAAGGGCGACGGGAACGATAAAGGCGAGCCCGATGATTAGATAATTTAAAGCAGTAGCAAAAACCATTCTCCAAAAAAGAAAGGACTTTTCTAAAAGATGACCAAAGGAGGGTTCCACTCCTTGATATATCTTCAGACAAACATTAATTAGACCGATAAGAAGGACGACTTTTAAAAAAACAAAAAGGACGGCTCCGAAAAGTATCGCTAGTAGGTTTGATCCCAAAAAACCCAAAAACAAAAAGAAGACTCCTGGGATAACAAAAGGAACAACCAGATAGACAGCGGTTACGCTAAGAAGAAAAAGAGGACGCTCCTTAAACTTCCTTATTCCGTAGAAGATAGCTTCAACTGCCCCTGCAGGCCTTATCTTTAAAGCACTTTTTATCTCTTCTTCTGTATATCCTTCAGAAACAAGATCTTCTTTTATGCTGCTTATAGACTTTCCTTGGTTCTTCCTCTTTTTAATCTTGTTTACAAGTTCAAGATTCACATTATCTTTATTAAGTGAATAAAGTTGCTCTATTTAGATTCATTTATTATTTTATAGTACAATCTTTCGTGATTTTCAATTATTTTTTCCTTACTGAAGTTCTTCTTAATATGTTCTCGGCAGTTCTCTCTCATCTCTTGATACTTCTTAGAGCTTAAAGAGTAAAGTTTTTTTACCGCTTCGCTTATTCCTTCTTCTCCGGTGCTCTTTATTATCCAGTCACCTCTTTTATCACTAGGAGAAGAGTTAACGATAAATCCGGTTTCTCCGTCTTTAATGATTTCAGGAACAGAGCCTCGCGCGAAAGCGATAACAGGAGTACCGGCGGCCATGGCCTCTATCATCATAAGACCGAAAGGTTCTTCCCACTTAATAGGGACCAGAAGAACCTTTGCCTGGGAGTAAGCATCGTACCACTCTTTGGAGTATTTTTTGGTCATTCCGTGATAAACTATTTTTTCGTCGATAAAAGGAGTTATTGCTTCTTGTAAATAGTTCTCGTTTCCCGGCCCGTGAATATCAAGAGAAAGATTGTTTTTCTTTGCAACCTTAATCGCCACATCTGCTCCTTTTTCTGGAACAAGCCTCGCCAAGAAGAGAAGGTCATTTTTTGGTTCTTTATTATAGGAATAATCTTCTATCTCTACTCCGTGATAAATGGTTGCAACGTAATTTAGAGAAGGAAGGGCTTTTCTTTGCGCATCAGAGATGGAGATAAAGTTGCAGTTTTGAAATTGTTTCATTACCGGTTCGAATCTTGGAATCATTGATTCGTGAATAGTGAAAAGAACCGGGCACTTGGAAAACTTCACAAAAGGAAGGCCGAAGATTGAGCGACCTACATGAAGGTGAATTAAATCGTATTTGTGAGAGTTTTCGATAAGGTGACTTATGTATGTTAATCGGTACGCGATATGAAGGTCTTGCACCCAAGTTTCGTCCTCAAAGTCAATATCAAGAAGATGCGGGGGAAGATCAAGGTCTATAATGTTCGCACCTTCTAGCATAGATCCTTTTGAAGCGTAAATAGATACCTCGTGGTCCTTTTTCATCATTCCTCTGGCAATCGTCTCCATCACATCAGCGTTGGCGGTGATTAAATCATCCGGAGGGGGAAAGATAGTTCTATTAGAGCAGTAGTAACCAAGTTTAAGATTTTTTTTCATATTAATTGTTGATAGAGTTTTGCCATATCATTGGCGATAATTTTCCATCCATATTTTTCTTTTATCATTTCTTCGCCACTTTCAATAACAGCTTCTCTCATCTTTTCGTCGTTCTCTAGCTTAATGATTCTATCGGCGAGAGAGTTGTGTTTTCCTACAGGGAAAAGAAGTCCGTTTTTTCTGTTTTTGATAAGATAGGGGAGACCTCCTACGTTAGAAGCAATAATAGGTGTTCCGCAACGCATTGTTTCTAAGGCGGTCATTCCGAAAGGTTCGTAGTAAGGTGCGGTTATGAAAATATCGGCCGCTGAGTAATAGTTTTTTAATTTTTCCTGGTCTCGCTTCCCCTCGAAAACTACATTGTCCTCGACTCCTAGCTCTTTGGCGATTCCAAGTAGGCGCTCCTTTTCCTTGATATCGATTTTATCTCCTCTCTTACCTATCTTTCCTCCCACTACCATAAATTTAACAGTCTTGTTCTTTTTAGAGAAATCTCTTATCACTTTTGGTAGAGCTCTAATAGTGGTTTCAACACCTTTTCTGCTATCTAGCCTCCCGACATAGAGCAAGAGAACTTCACTTTTATCGATGTTACGATGTTTCCTAGCTTTTTCTTTGTTGATTTTACGAAATTTTTGCAGATTTACTCCGCAAGGAATAACCTCAATTTTTTCTTCCAAATCAAAGCTGTAGTAGCGGAGAATATCTTTTCTTTCGGGAGGATTGGTTGCTACTATCTTATCGGTAACCTTCATTATCTCTTGTTCGGTCTTTATTCTTTCTTCAAATGGTTCCATATCGATGTGCTCTTCTCCAAATTTTTCCAGTGCACGATGTCTTACATGTCCAAGAGAGTGAAAGGTTTGCACCATCGGAATATCAAGAACTCTTTTTATTTGGCTAGCTACCCATCCACCATCGTGATAGTGACCGTGAACAATAGAGTAGTTAATTTTGTTCCTTTCCTTATATTCAAGGAAGTTGCCTAAAAACTCGGGCAACTTTTCAAGAAGATCTTCTTTTGGGACGTGATTATGAGGTCCGGATTTTAAGTAAACAACATTAACGTTATTTGCCGCTCTTCGCATCTTCTTTGTTCTTCTTCTAGTAAGGCGAGTGAAGATGTCCACGGTCCATCCCATCTTTCCGAGTTCTTTACTTAGCTCGGCAACATAGACGTTTTGACCTCCGGCTTCTCTTCCGCCAAGTTTGGACAAAGGATCGGAGTGAACACTTATCATCGCTACTCTTTTCTTTCCGTTATTCTTTTTTTCTTTATTATTAGATGACATTAAACAAAACTACCTAAAAAGAATAGATAGTCGATATTTTTTTAATATTTAAATTTTTACAACCACCTCATCTTACAAGAAAAGGGGGCGCATTGTCAATCATTTTTCAAGCACTCTTTCTTTTACTTTTTCGTGATCACCCTCCCTTATACCATACAAAAGCTCTACGGCTCTTTGTGTAAGCTCTCTTTGTTTTTGCATTATGATGTTTCTGCTTCCACAACAAAGGTTGGTAGTAAGGCCTGTAAAGTGAATTTTGTAGTCTTCTCCAAAAACTTTACGGAAAATATACTCTACACGCTCTAATTGGTAGCTGGAAGTGATAACAAATGCACGACCCTCTTTTTGAGGAAGAAAGTATTTTGTTTTTGCAAAATAGGCTGCGAGAGCGGTGTTAGCAGAGTCTTCTCCAGGTAGAATTTTTTCTACTTTAGAAGAGACAAGGTAGTTATGCATCAGCTTGGATTCGTTCTCAGATTTTCCACAAGGAAGAATAAAAGCATTGCGTTTTTTTTGCTGACGTATTCCTTCCTCAAGTCTTTCTTCGGTTTCACGAGAAAGTTTTTCTTTTTGATGGGAGCCAAACCCTAAGACGATAATAATCATTAAAAGGATTATATCTTTTTAAGTGCTTCTTTCCAAGTGATGAAGAAATATTCTTGCAAAAATGTTTAATTTTCATTATAATAGGGCATCTTTCGTTTTAAATTATGCATAACTCTCCCGTTGAAGAAATAAAAAATAAGATTGACATAGTAGAAGTGGTACGGGAGTATGTCAATTTGGAGAAAGCGGGAAGCAATTTAAGAGCGCTTTGCCCGTTCCACGCGGAAAAGAGTCCGTCTTTTTTTGTTAATCCTTCCAGGCAGATATGGCGCTGTTTTGGAGGATGCGCAGAAGGAGGCGATATGTTTAGTTTTGTTATGCGCATTGAAGGAGTAGAGTTTGGAGATGCGCTACGTATTTTGGCAAGGAAAGCTGGAGTGGAGCTAAAACGACAAGACCCGCAACTGGAGACAAAAAGGAAGCGTCTTTTTGATATTTGTGAAATTGCCACTGACTTTTTTGTAAATCAACTACAAAAATCAAGCAAGGGAAAAGAAGCGAAAGAATATTTTTTAAAAAGAGGAATAAGTGAAGAGAGTATTAAAGAGTGGAAGCTGGGATATGCTCCTACAGCACAAGACGCTCTCTCTAAGTTTCTTATTGGCGAAGGATATACTAAAGAAGAGATTAAAGATGCAGGAATAGCCACAGGAAAAGAGAATCGTATTTACGATCGGTTTCGTGGAAGAATTATTTTTCCTATCTTCAGTCTCAGCGGGGTGCCGATTGGCTTTGGGGGTAGGATTATTTTCAAAAAGGATGAAAGAGCGAAGTATATTAACAGCCCCGCTACTTCTCTTTATGACAAAAGCAATCTTCTTTACGGAATGCACAAAGCGAAGGTAGGGATAAGGAGAGAAGGGGTAGCTGTGGTTGTAGAAGGTTATACGGATGTTATTCTCTGCCATCAAGAAGGATACGAAAATACAGTATCATCTTCCGGAACGGCTCTTACCATGCAGCAACTTAACATGCTTCGACGCTACACAGAGACTATCTATACAGCTTTTGACATGGATGAAGCGGGCAACACGGCAACCAAAAAAGGAATTGATCTTGCCAGACAGAAGGACTTTGAGATAAAAGTCATTATGATGGAAAAAGATAAGGATCCGGCAGATGTAATTAAAGAAAATCCAGAAGAGTGGAAAAAGTACCTTGAAAAAGCGGACTCGATTATGAACTTCTACTTCAAAACCGTTCTATCTAATTACAATCTTTCCGATCCTCGCGAAAAGCGAAAGGCAGCAGGGGAACTTCTTCCTGAGATAAAGAAGATTAAAAATAGTATTGAGCGCTCACACTATGTTTCCCAGCTTGCTCGTTCTCTGGGAATAGATGAAGAAACGGTAACCCAAGAGATGAGAAAAGTGAAGGTGGAAAATCCAGAAAGAGACAAAGAAAGAAGAGAAAAAAAGAAAACAAGAAAGGAGCTCTTAGAAGAGAGGGTGGGGTCGCTTTGCATAAAAAGAGGAGAGCTTCTTGGGAAGCTTACAAATGAAGACATTTCTTTTTTAAGAGAAGACATTAAAGAAGTTTTGTTAGCTCTAAAAAAGAAAAAAGAACCCAAAAACACCAGTCTTGCAGATTACCTCTCCGTATTGCCGGAGATGGAAACTGACTTTAGCGCAGAAAAAGAACTGGAGCTGTGCATGAGAGAGATTAAGCGAGAGAAGCTTAGAGAAAGCTTAAAGGATGCGGAAGCAAGGTTGAAGGAAGCTGAGAGAACTGGTGATAAAGATAAACAAGAAGAAATTATGCAGGAAATAAATAATTACTCTAAAAAATTACAAAGCACATGAGTAAAAAGAAAGAACTTTTTTCTAAAAAAAAGCTGGAGCAGCTTATGGCAAGATCCAAAAAGAGAGGAGATGTTATTTACTTCTCTGATATTTATGAGATATTTCCTAAATTAAAGAAGGATGATGTTTCTTTGGCAAAGCTTATCTCCAAACTAAAGAAAGAAGGCGTAAGAATTAAGAAAGAAAGAAAGTTTTTAGATGATCATGTAGAAGAAGACTTGGAGGACATGATGGTTATTAGTGTTGATTCTATCCAAAGCTACTTGAAGGAGATAGCGACAGAGCCACTGCTTAGCTCGGAAGAAGAAGTAAAGCTTGCCAAAAGAATAGAAAAGAATGATGAGGATGCAAAGCGCAAAATGATTAAAGCTAATTTGCGACTTGTTGTTTCCATAGCAAAAAAGTATATCGGACGATCTCCTAAACTCACTTTCCTGGACCTTATACAAGAAGGAAACCTAGGACTTTTCCGTGCAGTAGAAAAGTTTGACTGGAGGAGAGGGTATAAGTTTTCTACCTATGCTACGTGGTGGATAAGACAATCCATTAATCGTTCTTTAGCAGATCAATCAAGAACAGTACGCATTCCTGTACATATGGTAGAGAAGATATCTAAGTATACAAAAGTACGCAAAGAGCTTTTCCAAAGTTTAGGAAGAGAGCCGTCTCCAGAAGAAATAGCTTCGGAAATGGGAATTGAAATAGAAAAAGTAAGGCATATAATTAAGATTTATCAGACGGCTACATCTCTGGAAGCTCCGGTAGGAGGAGAAGATGATAGCAGTACACTCGCTGACTTCATTGAAGATGAAAAGTCTGTACCTCCTTCTGTTGCAGCGGCAAGAAAGCTTCTCAAAGAGAGACTGGATAGCATTCTTGTTGATTTAGACGAAAGAGAAAGAAAAATACTTGCTATGCGATTTGGGCTGGAAGACGGAGTGACGCACACCCTAGAAGAAGTAGGGCAGGTGTTTGGTGTTACTAGAGAGAGAATAAGACAGATTCAGGCAAAAGCTTTAGAGAAGATAAGAAAGCATGAGCAACTAGAGAGATTGCAAGGATATTAGTTCTTGAAATATATATTTTTTTATTATATATTTTAGCAGTATTCCGCGGTAGCTCAGTGGTAGAGCGACCGGCTGTTAACCGGTTAGTCGTAGGTTCGAATCCTACCCGCGGAGCCAAATTGTATGTTCAGCGTTTGTTGCCTCGGCGCAAAGCGCCTCGGCACGCGCCCTGCGGGCGCTAAGGCCTGATTTT
>PWNV01000003.1 GCA_003557645.1 Candidatus Nealsoniibacteriota bacterium | reverse complement strand
CAAGAGGAGATGCTGGCAAGAAGAACTGGATACAAGGAGCAGGACTAGGGCTTTACATTGCTCGTCAGTTTGTAGAGATGCACAACGGAAAGGTCTGGGCAGAATCAAAAGGAAAAGGAAATGGGTCCCAGTTTTATATGAAGATTCCTTTGTAGTTTTTTGTATAATAACACGCTAGAGAGGCTTATAGTAATAAAATTTATTTTTTCTGATCAAGGAGCAGAAAAATGTAAAATAAAAGCAATTATACTTGCAAAAATTACCAATTATGGTATATTTCTTGTATCATGTCCTTCTTTAAAAGATTACTTTTACAGATTGCCGTAGGGGTTATTGGTCTTTATTTGGCCGATTATTTTCTCTTAGAAGTAAATATTGATAGAGACTTTTTCTTTTATGGTGGGATAACGTTGGGCGTTGTAAATTTTTTTATAAGACCAATAATACGTCTTATTACATTCCCTCTTCGTATTCTTACATTAGGGCTTTTTACTTTTTTTATTAATATTGCTATTGTTTGGCTTGTAGCAACAAGTTTTACAGAGATTGATATTGCTACAAATATTGCACTGCTTTATACAACACTAATTATTTGGGTAATGGAATTTACCCTTCACAATCTTACAAAATAAACTATCATGAAAGAAATTTTACCATTTTTACAAATTGCTATTGCAATACTCCTTATTACAGTAATTCTTTTGCAAAAAGGAGGAGCGGCAATGGGATCTGCTTTTGGAGAAAGCGAAGGATTTCATACTGAAAAAAGAGGAGCAGAAAAAACCCTTTTTACATCGACTATAGTGCTAGGGGTTACTTTTGTTTGTCTTGCGCTTCTTAACCTTTTTCTCTAATATTCTCAAAGCGTTTTTTATATGCCTAATATTTTGAAGGACTTTTGGCCCAAAAAATGGCCTACTAAAAAGCAATGGAAAAAACTTCCAGAAGTTTTAAGTAGAAAGGAGAAGATTATTTTACTTTCTCTTGTTTTTGTTATGATTTTTTCTTTTCTTTATACTTCTATTAGTTTTTATCATTCAAGAACAGAGGTAGTTCCTGGCTACGGCGGAATTTATCGTGAAGGATTTATAGAATCAACAAAAACTCTTGTTATTAATCCTCTTTATGCCTCTCAAAGCGAAACTGATCGAGACATCATTGAGGTTGTTTTTGAAGGACTAATGACTTATGACAAGAATGGAAATATTGTTTCTAATCTTGCTTTGGGATATGGTACAAACGATAATAAAGTTTTTAAACTTACTCTAAGAAACGATATTTATTGGTCTGACGGTGAAAAGATAACTACAGACGATATTATTTATACTATAAAAACAATTCAAAATAGTGATTTTCAAAGCACTTTAAGACAAAGATGGATAGGAGTAGAAATAAGAAAAGCATCTGACTATGAAATATATTTTATACTTGAAGAACCATCCTCCATTTTTCCAGAAAATCTTACTTTAAAAATTATTCCTAAACATATATTTGAAGGATATTCTCCGCGAGAGTTTCGTTACTCAGAGTATAATTTAAAACCAGTTGGTTCTGGTCCATACCGCTTCAAAGATGTAAAATTTGATTCTTCAGGGAACATAGAATATTTTTTGCTTGAAAGAAATCCTTATTACTTTAAATCAAGCCCTTACTTAGACGAAGTTTCTTTTCACTTTTTTAGAGATATTGAAGAACTTCTTCGTGCTCAGAGAAGAGCAGAAATAGATGGTTTTGTTCTTTCTGACAACATAAGAAGAAATATTGAAGAAGAGGAATTAGAGGGTTTTGTTAATTATAGAGCAACACTTCCACGATACTTTTCTGTTTTCTTCAATCTTCAAAGAGAGGGAGCTTTGCAAGACGCATCTGTAAGAAAGGCATTAAAATATGCAACAAACAAGAATGAGTTTATAAATACAATCTTGGCAGGAAAGGGTAGTCCTGTTAATTCCCCACTACTCTTGGACTTTTATAATTTTAGGGGAGGAGACGTAATACACGAACACAATCTTGAAAAAGCAAGAGAAATTTTAAAAGATGCTGGCTTTGAAGATGGCAGAAGAGAAACAGAAGATCCTTTTGTTTTTACAGAAGATACTAGAGAGGGCTCTCAAGGAGAAGAAGTAAGAAATCTACAACGATGCTTCTTATATCTCCAAGAAAAAGATGAAGATATTTATCCTGATGGAGAAGTAACCGGTTTTTTTGATGAAAAAACAAAAGAAGCAACAATTTACTTCCAAGAAAAATATCGTGAAGAAATTCTTGATCCACAAAACTTTAGGCACGGGACAGGAATGGTTGCAGGAAGCACACAAGAAAAATTAAACGAACTTTGCGAAGGTCTTTTTAATAAAACTGTTTCTTTGGAATTTTTAGTTACAACATTAGATGACCCAATGCTTATGCAAACGGCTCAAATACTAAAAAGACAGTGGGAAAGATTAGGAATAGTAATAACTATTGAAGCAAAAAGTGCAAGCGAGCTTAAAGAAGAAGTTATTCGTACAAGAAACTTTGATGCTCTTCTTTCTGGAACAATGCTTTCAGGAATAGTAAACCCTCTTCCAATGTGGCATTCTACAAAAATAGATGATCCTGGATTTAATCTTTCTGGCTATGAAAATGAAGAAGTTGATAGGCTGTTAGAAAAAACAATGGTTTCATTAGAAGAAGAAAGAGAAAATGCTCTTTTAAGTCTTCAAGAAATAATTTTAGAAGATGTTCCAGCTATTTTTCTTTACAATCCAGATTTTCTTTACTCTATTTCAGAAAGAGTAATGGGAATAGAAGAAAGAGTTCTTGTAAATTCTTCACAAAGATTTTTAGATATTGATAAATGGTATGTAAATACAAAACGTTTATCAAAAAATAATTAAAAATGTTTCTCTTTATTAAAATAAGAAATATAAATTTGTTCTAATCACAAAAACAGCCCGGGTGGTGAAACCGGTAAACACGTAGTGTTCAGAACGCTATGAGCGTAAGCTCTTGAGGGTTCGAATCCCTCCTCGGGCACCAATAAATAGAATTCTCTTTTGCTTTTAAAAGCAACTCTATTTAATTATTAAAATAGTTATTTACTCTTTTTATTAAAAAAATATGAATGAAAAAAGACAAAACAATTACAGTAACTTTTCTAAAGATGGCTTTAATAAAAAATCTTACTATCAAAGCCAAGAACAAAAAGAAGACCCTGATAAAGTAAGAATAGTACCTCTTGGAGGATTGGGAGAGGTGGGAAGAAATATGATGATAATAGAATGGAAAGAAGAAGCAATTATAGTTGATGTTGGCCTTAACTTTCCAGAAGAAAAAACACCCGGGGTTGATTATGTAATTCCAAACATCTCTTATTTGCAAAAAAATAAAAAAAGAATATTGGGAATTATTTTGACTCATGGTCATTACGACCACATTGGAGCAATTCCCTATATTTTAGATAAAATAGGAAATCCTCCTCTTTTTGGCTCTGCGCTTACCTTGGGAATAACTCAAAAAAGACAAGAAGAATTTCCTCTTCAGCCAAAACTGAGATTAAACGAAATCAAAGAAGGAGATCGAATTGAACTCGGCTCTTTTACAGTTGAGTTTTTTCACCAAAATCATAACGTTCCAGATGGTCATGGAGTGGTAATAGAGACTCCTATTGGAAATATTATTAATACTTCTGATTTTAAGTTTGATTCAAGTCCAACGAATGCTCCCCCAACAGATTTTGACAGACTAAATGAAATTGCTTCAAGGGGGGTCCTTCTTTTGATGTCTGATTCAACGGGCGCAGAATCATAAGGAAGATCTCTTTCAGAAAAAGTTATTGCCGAAAATCTTGATAAAATATTTGCAAGAGCAAAAGGAAGAATAATTACTGCAACATTTGCTTCTTTGATTAATCGTATTCAAGATATTATTTCTCTTTCTGAAAAACATGGAAGAAAAGTTGTTATTGAAGGTTATGGAATGAAAACGAATATAGAAATTGCAAGAAATTTAAAATTAATAAAAACAAAAAAAGGAACCGTTATCCCTTCAGAAAAGGCGTCGGATTATCCAGATAATAAATTAACCATTCTTTCAACCGGAGCACAAGGAGAGGGAAATGCTGCTCTTATGAGAATTTT
>PWNV01000007.1 GCA_003557645.1 Candidatus Nealsoniibacteriota bacterium | reverse complement strand
GTACGGTTTAGCCCGTGTATAATCTCCCCCAGCATATTATTGCTTTGCAGTACCAGAAAAAAAATTAACAGGCCGCTGGCAACTACGAATAACCAGCCTTTCAGCGACTGCGCACGTGTGATGGATTCCGGGTCATCAAACAGGTTTAAAACCCACTGATCGGAGAATTGAATCCAAATTAGCCCCACAATAATATAAATGATTGCGATAACGACGGGGCTGCTCCTGATGAGTGTTTTTACTTTGTCCATGCGGTCTTACCTGAAAGATTGATTGCAGATAGCTGAATATGTGAAAAATTAAATTATTATAAAATTTTTAAGACATATTGTGTCGTGGTTAGATTTCGATCTGAAGAGAATCGGTTACTTTTCAAGAAATGGAATATTCAACGATAATTTGTTTGCAACAGAAGCCAGTGAACTGATCAGTGCAAGCCCTCCGCTGATGGCACCGATATATCGTTCAGGAAGATCAGGGGCAAAAAGGCTGATGGCCAGGATAGTAAGGAAAATGATAGTCAGCAGAGCATTCCTCAGATGACTTACATTTCCGTTCGCTTTTTTATCTTTTTTAAACTCATTGGAAAGCTGTACGGTAACAGCCTGAGTTGCAAAATTGGAGAAACTCATGTTAAATAACCTGATTTCTTCATGCTGCCGGTCATACCTGAAAATTCCTTTTTGGAGCAACTCTGTGAATACGTCGACATTGCTATAGTTTATAAATCCTTCATTCGAATAGTTGTACACCAACTGTTTTTCACGAAATGTGAGCTGATCCCACAAATTCTGATAGTACGATTTGTTGTGTCTTTGAATGTTCAGGATGTACTTCTCATACTCTTTTTTGTGAAACCGGTCAACTTCTGCTTCGTTTTCCGCGCGCTTAATAAGAAGAGAATTAGCTTCAGTATGAGGGCCGAACAAAATTTCCCGCTTCAGCTTATTAACATATTTGTTGCCAGATGGTTCTTTGCCGGTTTCAGGAGATTTAAGCCCATAACCGACGGGAATGAGGCTTGTAAAAAACGATCCGGTTACATCCATCCAGTTCAGCAGTGCATGTTCCCATTCGGGATTCCTGCCGGATGAGACAGATTCCCTCAGGTCTTTTATGCTGATTGACCCTGTCATCAGTACAAATTTTTCCTTTCGTTTGAAGGTTGTGATCAGGTCTGTGAGATTTTCGATGTCATCAGGAGAGCGGAGTGCACGGTCGGCATTCAGTAGTACAATTCCGTCAGCGTCTTTCAACAAGGGGCCGAATGGAACATTGCCGGAGCCTTCAGACCAGCGCAATTTTTCCCGTTCTGACCGCCCGGAGAGGTTGAGTTCGTTATATTTTTTGTTTTTCAGAAATCCGGATTGGAGTACTGTTAACGCATTTTCGGGATCTGGGGTAAGTATGTAGGTGTAGTCTTTGATTTTCGGTGCAGGTTCCGGGTCGGGTATAAACTCCCGGTATTCAGTCAGAAAAATACGTTTTGAGAGGTTTTTGACCAGAAAGTAGAGTAACACAAAACCAGCCAGGAATGCAAGAACGATAAGGCTTACTGTAGCAACGTTTTTTGAGTGGTGGGCATGCTTAGAATGATCATTTTTAGCAGCATGATCGTGCACAAAGGCATCCAGAATTTGGGACCTGCCGGCATAGATGTAACGGTTGATGACCGGATACTCGATACCCGTATAATTAAATAGCCATTGTCTTCGCCAATACTCAAGGTAATCTAAAAACGGATGTGACTTTTCTGGATGAAAACGCATGTTGTGATCATGGCTGGTACTTTTGGAAATATGTTCCTCATGATTGTAATTGTCATTGTGATGTTGTGGCTCTACGGTCCTGTGTTCGACCGCAAGCTCCCAGAGTTTGTCTTCATAATGAAACGCAGAATGATGAATGGCATAACCCGCAATCATTCCGATCAGCAGCATCCAGAATGCAAAAGTAAATGAAAACATTTGATTCGGGTTGCGAATAAATGCTTTCAGAAAGCCAGTTGTGCTATGGAGTCTGGGATATTTAGTTAATTTTTTCTGAATGTGAAACGGATAGTTATTGAATGCCCGTACAATGAAATATATCAATCCGGCCTGAATTCCTATCAGAATAATAGTCAGCCAAATGTAACGTGAGTTGATATCCGGTAAACGAAAAAGGAAATAAAGGATCAGCAGAATTATAGCGAGAACCGATAGCGGAAATTTCCAGGAGGCCAAAGTTCTTTGTTTTTGAAGAAAATCTGACAGCAGAAGGTGCCGGGACAATATGATAAATGGAGCGGTTAACCCGAAAAGAAGTAAAAGCAGCCAAAAGTGATGAATATCCATCAAAAAAATGATGATAAAATAGACGATAAGGGTAAAAACGATCAAAGAAAGGACTACATACTCTTTCCGTTTCATAAAAGAAGGCCTGAACAAATACTGACTAAATCTGCGGAATGTGAGATAATAGACCTTCGGCCGAAATGCATACGATATCAGGCCAACGGTCAGGAAAATAATCAGCAGGAATAAATAGCCGACGGCCGAATACATAAACACCGAGTAGCTGCGAAAAGCCAGCAGATTTGGGTCGTCGAATACCAGGATCCAGGATGATTCTTTCAGATTCAGTGGTTTTGTTGACAACTTATGCATATAGGCATGAAAACGTTGACCTTCAAAAAAGATATTGATTTGCAGTGGTGTTTCCGTAGAATTGTTATTCTGCATTAATGCCCGAATCTCATTCCATTGACGGGGATGAATTGCATTTTTGAGGTTTGAAATAGAAATATTCACTGAAGGCGGCTGGTAGTATACCTCGCCGCGCTCATTGATGATGAGATATTTCAGGCCAAGTTTATTTAGTTGGAAGGATTCTTTCCTGATGTGAATGTTTAAACAATTTCTGGATTCAAAAAGGGTTCGTGTTATGCGTGACGAGTCAGCCTGGTTGTACTCATCAAAACTGAATGTGATGGCCTGTACATAAACATCAAGAGAATCCGGTGAATTATTTTGAAAGACTTTTTTACTGATAACGCCTTCAAAGTCGCCGTCAAGGTAAGAAAAATGAGAACCATGGTAGAAGGTTTCAGTATCTGCCTGTTTGAAATAGTGGCGTTTAGCAAGGTTGGGGAGTGTCTGTTGTACAGTATCCAGTTTAGGTTCGAATTTTCCATAATGCCAAAAGTCCAATATTTCGCCCTTATAGCTAATATTTACTAACTCTTTATATTTAGCTTCTTCGGAATAAACTGAGTCTGCTCCATAATTTATAAATGTTTCAAGCAATTTTGCATACGTGTCTATTTGGATCTTATGAAACCGCTCAACATTCTCAATAAGAGTATTTACAGACTTTTTCTGATTCTTTTTAATTTCAGAGCGACTGGCAAAATAAGAGATTGAAAAACCGATAAATAGCGAAACGAGAATAAGTGAAAGTCCTGTCTGATATACTTGAGAGCCTGTCATGCTGTCGCCGCGACCCATTCCCAAAATTCGGATGACAGGGTAGGAGACTACGATTAAAATTACGAGGCTTAATAGAAAATAAATGGCTATGAAGGGAATCCGCCAGCGAACCTGATTCAATGTATCTTGGCTCAGGGCTGCGTACAGGATAATTTGCCGACCACCAGGTGGTACCCCATCGATTTCGGTTTCATGAACATTTTCATCACCATTTTCATCGGATATGCAATGATCTATTTCCCATTCCAGTGAAAGAGGAGCCTGAAATACCAGGTAATCTTCAGTGGAGATGTTCATGTTTGACTGTAAAATGCCGAGTTTAATTTCATCTGCAGTGGTACCGTCATTAACAGGCATTTGTTCAACAGGAATGCCCGGTTCGGTAATCAATACTTTACCAAAACTGTCGGCAATAATGGTAAGATCAAAAAATTCGCCAGGAGGCATTTGGCCAAGAAGAATGTTAAGCACTTGTTTCAGATCTTCTTCATTTGAAATAGAGCGGGGAAGTGTTGTATCAGATTTGCACTGTTCTTTATAATTATTCCAACTACTCATCAGATTATTTTTGACAAGACTGAAACTCCGGATACTCTGCTCCTGAAGCTGAACCTGATTAGTACGAACGGTGTAGAAAAGGTACCCGATTACAATAAAAATGGCTAAAAAAAGCGCAATCCAAATATGATTTCCCTCAAATTTC
>PWNV01000009.1 GCA_003557645.1 Candidatus Nealsoniibacteriota bacterium | reverse complement strand
GGTCAATTAATGTTTTTCTATATCTAGTCCCAATTTGTTGGATCGATTGAAGGACTGACTCCTTCCCCTTAATCATATCCAAATTCTCTTGGAGAGCTTTAGAAAGATCCTCCAATTTGGAAATATTTAACTCCCCCTTAGAGGATACTTGTATAAGAGTTTCTTGAAGGATTTTATTCTCAATTTCATTCTGGGCAAATTTTTTCTTCAAATTAGAAAAATAGAAATCAAAGTTTTGAATTGAATAGGAAGTTTCTCGTAATTTTAATAGATTCTCTTTTGTAATAGTAGAATTTCTTGAATTCCCATAAGTAACAACTTCATCTAAATTGATACTAATCCCTGATTCATAAAGCTGTTTCAAGGTCTGGAAAATATCCCATCCTACATCTGAGATAAAATAGCAACGGTCAAATTTATAAATGAGTTCAGGATTATCCCAAACGCAGTTTAGATTCTGTTGCTCAATTTTTATAATTGATAACATGTCAGCTCCATAAATCTTCAGGATTAAAATTATTTCTCAATTCATAAGAAGAACCAAAATGTAATGGATCTATAATAGACCGTTTGATTAGTTGTTTCATCGATGATCCAAATAAAGATTCATCAATTAGATCTATAGAAATGTTGCTTGTAAAACAAGTGGATTTTCTATCAAGCTCTAATCTTGTTCTCAAAAATTGGTCAAGAAAGGGAAGCTGAAATCCACTTTTATAAATAGTGGATTTCTTCCTATCAAAGGAATCATCAATGATTAGAAAATCTGTTTGCCGAATAGGGGAAAGGATATCGGTATGTTCTGGATTAAATTTTTCTTCAGAAAGAAGATTTATCAATTGATTCATCAAAATAAATTGTACAGAAAATCCTTTCTTAAGGAGCTCTTTTCCTACAATAGAGGCAATGGTAGTTTTCTGAGTTCCATTTTCCAAGGACCAAAAGTATAAATGAATCTTATGGAATTTTTTTTCAAATTTATCAATAAAAATTTTTAATTTATCGATTTTTTTCCGATCCTCTCCAATGTAATCATCTAATCCTAGGCTTAAAGAATGAGGGGGAATATTAGAAGATTCAATAAGGACTTTAATTCTTTTTTCTTGTTTATATTCTTTCCATTCTTTGGTTTCCCTATAACTTTCTTCCCCATCCTCATGAACAAGCTCGTATTTTTTAATCCTCTTCCCTGATTTAGCATAATAGAGATCCATTTTTGCTCCTATTTCAAAAGATCATAAATAGAAGAATAAATTTTATTTTTTAAAAATTTTTCTAGGTCAGATTCTTCCTTATCTTCTATTTGTCCTATAGTCCTCAATAAAAAAGGATTTGGGGTGAAATCAATATCAATCTCAGCAATCCTTCCTGATTGAGTGATTCGATCTTTTAGGTATTTCATTTCTATATCCCCAAAGAAGGGAATATAGATAGGTTCTTTTTCTAAATAAGACAACAGAACCATGTACAAAAATCCTTCAAAAACCTCTTTAACTTCATCAAATGGCTTTCCTGTCAAAAGATGAATTTTATGGATCATTTCTTTCTCTTTTTTATAAAATTTTAATTTTTTCATGCAGGAAAGTTCTCCTTTACAAATGGTGTGATATAGAGTTATAATACTATAAATTAAGTAAACTTTACCCTTGAATTCTAGTTCTGAAAACTCCTTCAGAGATCTCAACTACAGTAATGCCTTTCTTCTTTTCAAGTTTTTCCTTCTCTTCTTGAAAAGCTTGTAAAGTGAGCTTTTTTCCATTTAATTCAATGAGTTTTTCTTTTTTCTCATCCATGTAATTTCTCCTTCAATTCTTGTGTTTGGAAGCCGAACCTTCCCTCTAATTTCCCTAATAGATTATCTGCAACCACCTCAGATTGAGTTTTCTTTTCTATTTCTTCCCATATATACCGAGGGGATCCAGTAAACCAGTGGAGACAATTCCAGAAAGCTCCACAATGCCCATCTGAAACATCCTTTGCGAATTTTCCCATTTGGGAAAAATCCCATTCTGCACCATCCCAATAAATAATCTTTCCTTTCGTATGGTCAATTTTTTTTCTTCCTGAACTAATGACAATTTCTTGGAGAGATTTTAAATTATTCTTAAGATAGATATTCCTTCCAGCTTTGATCCTCCTTGAGAAAATATAAGATATGTAGGTAAGATATATTTTACTATCTCTATCTATCGATAATAATTGTACATTGAATCCTTGATTTTTCAAATACTGAATTGAGGAGGAGGATTGATATTGGTCGAAGGTTATCATCTCAATAGGAAGATTTCCTAATTTTTTTAGATCTTCAATAAACAATCTCACTGCATCTAAATTAATTCTTCCTTTCTCAGGAGATAGGGCTAAAGTAAAATCAGTAATATACTGAATTTTTCCATCCTTATCCCTTTCTGGATGAACCATCCCTATAGAAGCCATATCCCCAGTTTCTGAAAGGTCCACATGGATAAATCGTTTTTCCAATGGACTCCGGTAAAATTCATATCCCCTATCGAAAGGGATAAAAAACTGATCTCTAATCGAATCCCATATGAGATTTTTAGGATCTTTTGAAGCAGGAATAGAGATATAAGTGTAAGTATTTTTAAGTAATGGAGTAAACATATCCTCTATATCTTTATCATTCCTAATTAGAGTTCCTAATGATCCCCCAGGCCATCCGCAAATATCCTTTACTGATTTTATCAGGTCTTCCTCAAATAAGTCACGAACGTCAATAGGAACAAAATAAATTTCCTCTGGCTCAAATTTTTTCAGTTCAGATTCATCTTCAATTACTATTGGGGGTCTTCCTGTATCCCCTCTAAACACTGGAAAAGTTTTTCCTGTATTCTGCCATTCTGGGAATTTATGAGGAAGAAACTCCCACTGGCTTCCAGTAACAACCAAATTCGTGGGATCTTTTTCTGCTTTTCCTGAAAAGATATATTTATCTATGGGGGATAATTCAAGATCATTTGGAGAGGAGTCAATCACTGTTCCAGAAAAATATTTACCTTCAAACCTCGATCGAACCCGTCTTTTAGAATCTTGATAAATCCTATTGATATATTCTACTGAAAAACCTTTTTCAATGAAAAAAGAAATTTCTGAAAGAATTGCCGTAATCATATTCAACCCTAAAAGGTTAGCAGGAGAAGAGGCTACAATATAATGGACATCATTGTAAAACTGTAAAACTCCCATTTTACCAGCAGTAGTAAAACAAATATCATCTGGATATTCCCTTTGTTTATGTCCAAGCCTTTCTTCCATCTTAACCCTTCGAAATCTTGGGGAAGAGAGTAAGATCTGCATAAAAGGCTGAAGAAGCAATTGATCTACTTTCTCCATAGTAAAAGAAATTAAACCATGAACAATGGAGGTTGCCTGGGACAATTCAAAAAATTTCTTTGGATTCCTCATAGACCATAAATGAACAGTAACATATAAGCTCCAAAGAGTAGAAGAAAATGATTTCCCTGTTCCTATTGCACTAGCGAGTACTAAATTCCTATAAGTAGATTCTGGCTTATAAAAAGTAGTTAGAATCTCAGACACATGGGGAAACAGGTTATCAGCAGTTGGACCAATCCAATCTTTAGTTAAGAATTCCTCTATAGTTGGAGGCTTTTTCCGATAGTGGATTCTCCATGAATTGGTCATGATTTGATATTTATCACTATCCGATAGATTCTCATTTTTCAAAATGAGCTGTAAAGCCTCTAAAATTTCTCTATTATTCAATTGAATGAATTCATCTCTTTTCGATAGAACTTCATCCCCTTGGATTAAATCCTTAAGAATAAATGAAGAATTGGTTATTTTCTTTCTTTGCTGATCCATAAAATTCCTTTAAATCTGACTCCCAAAGAGTTTCTTTCTTCTGTTCTCTTAGATAGTTAAGACTTTCCTCCTTAATCTTTTTTTCCCTAAGAATGTCTTCTTTTTTCTCTTTAGAGATTGAATATATAGGAATTTTCAATAAATAATTGAAAGACCCATCTTTCTTACAGATTCCTCCCTCCTTTTCAATCCTTTCCAATTGCTCAATAATTTGCTTTTTGGATTTATCAGAAATAATTACCTCACCTTTAATAATACAATGGATAAAATGGGATAATGAGGCCAAGTATTTTAACTCTTCTTCAATTTGTTCGATAAGACAAATTTTTCTTTTTTCATAATATTCTAAACGTATGGAAAAATAGGATT
>PWNV01000002.1 GCA_003557645.1 Candidatus Nealsoniibacteriota bacterium | reverse complement strand
CCATTCTCTTTTCCTAAAAGATAATGATCAAGCCAAATACAATCAATTTTGTTAACATCCAAAACATGATTTTTTGCTTGCTCTACACTCCTTGCAGTTAAAACATTAAATCCATTTTTTTCAAGTTTAATTTTAATTGCTTCTAGGAGTGGTCTTTCGTCTTCTACTACCAAAATTGTTTTTTTCATTTTTTTTATTGATTAAGTGATTTAGTCCCCTTCTTTTTTTTCATACCATCGAAAGGTAACATTACATAAAATGTTGTTCCTTTGTTTTCTTTTGATTTAAACCAAGTTTTTCCATTAGAGTACTCTATAACCGCTTTAACAATATAAAGACCCAGACCTGTTCCCTCCGTATCTCTTTGCAAGACATTGTCTGCTCGAAAAAGTTTGGAAAACACTCTATCTTGCTGACTATATGGTATTCCATATCCGTTGTCTTTAACGCTTATTAATATACTATCTTTTCCAGCCTTTATATTATCAACCTTTTCACCTTTCTTCAATGATTTTATTTCTAGATTTATCTCCCCTTTTTCCGGAGTATATTTTACTGCATTAGATAAAAAGTTTTGAAAAATAATACCCAGTAGCTTAGGATCACTTTGCATCTTGGGAAGATTTTTTTCGTATGATTTTTCAAAGGTTTGCTTTTTTTCTTTAATTTGTGGCTCTATTTCTTTTACAATACTATCTGCTAATTCTTTTACATCTATCTTCTCTGGGTTAGCAATAAATGTACCAAGCTCTAATCGGGAAACATCCAATAAAGCATTTACAAGTTCAACCATGCGTTGATTGCCATCATAAATCTCTTTCAAGTAATCTTTCTGTTCTTGATTCACCTCTCCCGCATCACCGCTTAGGAGCATTTCCGTATACCATCCTATAGTAGAAAGAGGAGTTCTAAGCTGGTGAGAGGCTAGAGAAACAAACTCTGTTTTTACCTTGTCTACTTCTTTTTCTTTTGTAATATCACGCTCTATACCAGTAAAAAATATTACATCTCCATCACTTCCCTTTATCGGAGCAATGCTGGCCTTAGCCTCGTATTCTTCGCCATCCTTTCTTTTGTTTTTCAGATCTCCCATAAAGGGTTTTTTTTCTTCTTTGATAGTTCTCCATAAATCCTCATAAACATCTTTATCCATCAGCCCTCCCCAATTATCTTTTGTTCCCACTTTTTCTCCTAAAATCTCTTCCTTTTTGAATCCTGTTATTCTTTCAGCAGCATTATTCATATAAAGACATCTTCCGTCTTCATCTGTAATAACGATGTGATCCGAAGCATTTTCTACTGCTAATTGAAATTTTTCTAATTCTCTATTTTTTTCCAACACCTTTCTTTCTACTATTTTCCTGTCTGTGATATCTACAGCAACTCCTGTATGTCTTATTATCTCACCTTTTTCGTTTTTTACTGGAAAAGTTTTTACCCCAACCCAACGAATTTCTTTATTCGGCCTAACAATTCGATATTCAAGATCAAATTTTCCTCCTTTTAAGTATTTTTCAAACTCTTTAAATACGATGGGCTTGTCTTCTTCAAGAACCGAATCTATGAAAGATTGAGGGTTCTCGTATAAGCTTTTACAGCTCCGCCCCCAAACTTTTTCATAGGCAGGATTAATATAAATCATTTCATTATTATCTGCGCTTCTGAGCCAAAAAACCTCTCCCATGTTTTCTGTTATCTGTCGAAATTTCATTTCACTTTCGTAAAGCTCTAGTTCATATTTTTTCCTTTCTGTTATATCACTGTGTGAACCTGCCATGCGATAAGGCTTTCCTTTCTCATCATACACCGCAGCTCCTTTAGCAAGAATCCAAACTACTTTATTCTTTTTGTGGAGCATGCGAAATTCGATACTATATTCTTTTATCTCTCCTTTAATATATTTTCCTACTTCTTTTAAGACTCTTTCTTTATCATCAGGGTGAAGTAGATTCTCAAAGGTTTTAAATTCATTCTTAAGTTCATTATCCTTATATCCCAATTGCTCTTTCCACTTTGGAGAAAGGTAAAGGTTGTTTGTTTTCAAGTCCCAATCCCAGACACCATCATTTGAGCCTTTTATCGCCAACTCAAACTGCTCCTCTTTCTTTTTTAATTTTATTTCAATCTCCTTTTTCTTTGTAATGTCAGTATCAGAGCCTCTGTATCTCAATAAGTTTCCTTTTTTATCTAAAACCGGAAATCCGGCACTCATTACCCAGCAAACCTCACCTTTCTTGGAAACAATAGGGTTCTCAAATCCTTGTATTTTTTCTTTCTTTTTTAATGCTTTTAAAACACCTTTTCTAAACTCCTCAAGACCTTCTTCTGGGTGTAAATCAAAAACTGTTTTTTTATTAACCAGCTCTTCTGCTTTATATCCTATAACGTCTTTTACGTTTTCACTTACATATAAATAGTTTCCTTTTTTATCCACTTCCCAGATAAATGTTCGGCTTTGTTTGGCAAGCTCTTCGTAAAGCTTTTCTTTTTCTTCTAAAAGATCTTCTATCTCTTTTTCTTTTGTAATATCTAAAATAATACCACTTAAAATATCTTTCTCTTTCCCTTTTTCCATTTTCTTGCCCTTTTCTTTAACCCATTTTACCTTGCCGTACTTGTCTGTTATTCTGTACTCAATATTCCAAAAATCTCCTTTTCTAAGGGCCTTATTAATTTCTTTTTCAATATAATTTCTATCTTCAGGATAAATTATGCTTCCATAAGAGCGAACTTTATTCTCCAAAAAATCACTTGCTAAATATCCCGTAAGTTCTTTAATATATTCATTTACATATAGCATCGTCCAATCTTTATCACACAAGCATCGGTAAGTAATTCCGGGAAGGTTTTTGGCAAAAGTCTCTTGCTGAAAATTAATTTCTTTTAATTCTTCTTCTTGTTTTTTTGTCTTAGTAATGTCTTGGAAAACTCCTATTGAGTGAAAAGGATTTCCTTTTTTATCGAAAATAGTTTTACACCTTTGCTCTACCCACTTCACTCTTCCATCTTTCAAAAGCAAACGGTAATCAAAGATATGTTCTTTTCTGCTTTTAAGTGACTTAGCATGAGCCTTACTGACATCTTCTCTGTCTTCGGGATGAACCATACTGAAAATAGCCTCATAAGAAGGCTCTTTTACTTTTTTTCTATCAATTTCAAAGATCTCATAAATGTTGTCCGACCACAAAAACTTATTACTTTCGTGGTAATAATCACATCTTCCCATTTTTGCCATCTTGTGAGCTTCCTTTAGTTTTCCTTCGCTCTCTTTTGTTTTCTTTTCTTCTCTGTAACGCATCAAAATGGACTCCACATGACCGACATAGTCTTTAACAAGGCTTTTATTCAGAGCATGCCCCTTTTTCATAAAAAATATGAAGTCTCCAAGCGTTTTTTTATGAGATATTTTTATTAAATAAACATCACCAATATTAAAAGTTTTCTCCAATAATTTTGCCGTCTTTTTGGGAATAGCCGAAGAAGACGCTTCTTGAAGATTAGAAAACTTAAGAAAGGAATCTTTCTCCAACTTTTTAATTCTTGAAGAAATAATGTTCCATTCTTTGTTTTTAATATTAAAACCTGCCAAACGTGATGCCCCTGATATTACTTTAGATGATCCGGAGATGGCCACTGTCTTGGTTTTTGTATTCTCTTCGTTATACAAATTCAAAGCAACAGCCATTGCTCCGGAAAAATCAACTAAAGTATCTGTTAGCTTCTGGTAATTAAAGGTATCAAAAGAAGATACTAAACTACTCCGAACAAGTTTGTTAACGGCTTTAAGATATCTTTCTTCTTTTGTCCTTTTTTCCATTTTTACCTAGTAACACTAATGGTTGCATCTTCTTCAGCATTTGGAGCAGAAACCACTATTCTTCCGTGTTCTGTTTTTGCTATCTCGTATCCGATCCCGTCGGAATTAGCAGGATTAGTTGGGTCTTCTGGGAGCATAACCAGATATATTTCTTCTTCTGTTAAAACATCAAGACTGACATCGCAATCATCTGTGTCCGGATCATTTCCTTCTTTGCATATCTCTCCTGCAATTTCCTCAATTCCTTCCGGGAGATCTCCATCATGATCTATGGAGTACTGATAAACCGCATTTAGGATAGTATTTACGTCCGATCCTCTTTCAGCATTTCTTGTTTCAGCTAACTGTTTTCCAGGGTTTATGGCGAAAATAACAATACCCACTAAAGCAGCAATAATAGCAACTACTAAAAGCACTTCGAGAAGTGTAAAACCTTTGTTTTTTATCATATTTTTATTTTTAAATTAATAATCACCTACTTCTTGCCACGACCAAACAAGAATTTTAGGATTTATATCGCTTATTATAACTTTTACCTTCCTTTTTGCAAACTCCGTTTCTCCTTTCGCCGTAATAATTCTCCCTTCTCCTCCTGTGCTTTCTATGTTATAGAGACAACTGCCACTGCTAAAAGAATTGCTTCCACTGCTATTTCCTACTTCACTTTCTCTAATCTCTAAAAGAGCTTCTTCTATACAAGAATCTGCAAGCGACATCGCACTATTTGCTTGTTGAGAAAGTAAAATTGTGCGAGAAAACCCTATCCCAAGTAAAAGCAACGAGGAAGCAATTAGAAGACCGACAGCTCCCACAATTAAGATACTTATTAGTGCAACAAATCCTTCTTTTTTATTGATCTTTGTTTTATTTTTCATATTTCATCTAACTCTCTTTTCTTTAAAACAATGATTTTTGTTTATTAATTACAACAACAAACGTTTTGACCACCCGTACCGGGACAGAAACCATCTCCATCTGTTTCGTGTATCTCGTCATTAGAATCACACCTGTTACTGTTTTGTCTACAAACTCCCTCGGAATATCCAATTGAGATGCAGTAGTCATGGCAATTATCAATGACCTCTTCTTCCTCCTCTTCTTCTGCTATTGTTGTGCGCAAAGAAGAAGAGCCAAGAAAAGATTTAACAAAAGAATATTCGCTTCTTCCTGTGTGATTAACACGTGAAAGAGTAAAGCTAATTCGTATGCTTTCCGGAGCATTTTCTTTCCCCACATTTTCGAATAAAAGACTAGATGCTAAAACTCTTTTATTTGTAAGATTAACTGGATCCCCAGATGCTTCTTGAATATAAATAACACCATCATCAAGGCCAAAGGTAATGTTTTCACCTTCTTTTATTATTGCAAGAGAAGAAGAGGTTTCTCCTTTTATTGGAGAAGAAACTTCTTCCGCGTTTCTTATATTCTGAGTAATCATTTGCAATACTTGCGTCCCCTGAAACTCAACTTCGCTTACTGTTTCATTTTTAATCCTTGAAGTAACAAGGTTCATAAAAAAGATAGAGATTACAAGAAGAACAACTCCAGCAATAACAACATAAAGTATAAGCTCTACAAGAGTAAATCCTTTATCTTTTTTAAAGTAATAATTCATAATTATTAATTACAACAACAAACGTTTTGCCCACCCGTGCCGGGACAGAAACTATCTCCATCCTCTTCATGTGTTTCGTCATTATTTTCGCACTTGTTACTGTTTTGTCTACAAATTCCCCCGGTATATCCAATTGATATGCAGTAATCCAAACAACTTTCAAAAATCTCTTCTTCTTCCTTTTCTTCTCTCCAATTGGTAAAATGTCCTTCCAAGAAAACCAGCCCCTCTCTTTGCATATTCTGGTCCCAGGAAACACTTACCTGAACTCCCTTCTTGTTTTCTTCTATAGAATAAATTTCAATAGTTCTTGTAAATATTCCCCAAGAATCTTGAGAGCCAACAAGTTGCCATTCGTTATCGCTTACCGTAAGTCCATAAATACCGTCTTCTAAATTTTCAAAATCATTGTCACGGATATTTCTTACTGCCTCCATCCCCTCTTTTGCATAAAAGTTTGCCCGGGATCGATTTCCGGAAAGAACAGTAGCTTCTTGTCCATAAAGATAGGCTCCTGTAAGTACTGTCATTAATAAAGAAAAGATTGCGATAGCAAAAATGACTTCTACCAGTGAAAAGCCACTACATTTTCTTTGGTTCTTAAAAGAAATTACAGGATGTTTCTTCATTAAAAACATTTGTTTTTTATAGTTTTATTAAAACAAAATTCTTAATCTAGATAATGCCAATCTAAGATCGTGATTACTTTCAGATATAAGTAATCTATAATACCTATTATTAGCAGTTTCTGAAAGAGAAAATGTAACTGGCACTTCTCCTACCCAGCCTGTAATGTTTTCTCTAGTGTCTATAGTCTCATAGGGACCTTCAATAGTATCAGCTCCTTGAAAGATCCAGCTTTTTGGCGAACGAGAAGGATCAATTGTTGTGGGAGTAAGTTCATAAGTATTTATTTCTTTTTTTTCACCCATATCATAATTAACCCAAATATCTAAATTTTCTCCACCTTGATTAACTTGCCATAAAGCACTCAATGGTTCACTTTCAGCTAAATTTCCCGCACTTCCAAAATCAACATAATTTGTTGTAAATTTATTTTTATCTGTAGCTTTGTTTATAAGCGGTTCCGGATCGCTTTCTCCAGAAATAAGCCAGGCAAAATCATCTCTATCTTCTTGCCAACCAAAATAAGGATATCCCTCGTTTAAATCAATACTGCTTGTTGAAATATCCCAGCCTGAAAAGGTATTAATATCTTTCATCTCCTCTGTAGTTTTTCCTGTTCCAGCTGGAGAAGAAGGATAAATATCGGTATTCCAGTAAGAATTGATAACATTTCCTGAAATTCCTTGCCCTATTATTCCACCAACTCCTCCTCCAGGAGATAATTCAGAGATAGAGTAAGAATTTACTATAAAATTATTGGTCCCCCAATGAGAGCCAGATATTCCTCCTGTTCCCCATCCCCCTTCAATGCTACACATAGAATAAACATTTTCTAAATAAGATTTATAGCCTGTATATCCGGCAACCCCTCCGGTGTTCCCTTCTCCCTGGATGCTTCCTTCAACATAACTTCTTGTAATTTTTCCATCAGCATTCCAAACTCCACCAATGTATCCTGTTACTCCTCCAGTATAACTTCTTCCTGTGATATTAACATTAACTAATCCCAGATCATATACTTTTGCTTCTTCTCCAGGAGTTGCATTGATATGACCAAAGAGACCTATATAGTCTTCCTCTGTTCTATTAATATAAAGATTAGAAATGATATTTCCACCCCCATCAAAAACTCCTGTAAAACTATTTTCTGAACTTCCAATAGGGAGCCATCCTTCTCCCGTATTATAAGGAGCAATATTTAAATCTATGTCATTTTCAAGTCTATAATGTAAAGAAAGACCTTCTCTTACTTTATCCAAGTTATTTGCCGTACAAATTAAGTAAGGATCTTCCACGCTTCCGCTTCCTCCACAAAAATCTCCATCTTCTTCAAAATTAGCAACAATTGTCACATTGTTAGATGGCATTACATAGGTAGTCTCAGAAGAGCTGGGATTAGAAATAGTGCCACCATCTTCGGTTGTCCAGCTAACAAATATATAACCCGGGTTAGCCTCGGCTTTTATATTAACAATGTCTCCCGGTTCATAATCAAGCGCACCTGTTTCATCTATAGTTGTTCCACCTTGCAAAGGATTTGACTCTAAAGATAATGTATAAGTATCTTCTTCAAGTCCGGCCAAATAAAGATCGTTTATTTCTTCTTCGCTTAAAGCTCTTTCCCATATACCTATTTCATCAATTATGCCGTGAAAACCTCTATCTCCTACAGCTCTATTTCCAAAAATGAGGGGATTGGTAGAGGCATTTATCTCTCCGCTCCAGCTTTGAGCATTCTCCAGTGTGCCGTCTATATATATTCTCATCTCCTCTCCATCATAAGTTCCGGCAACATGATGCCAGTCTCCTTCCTGAGGAGATGTTGTGCTCCAGATCCATCTTCCACCCGAAGAAGTTCTAATTGCAAACTCAAAAAAATCATTTGTTCTGTCGTGTTGCAGTCTGTATTGAGAGTCTACGTTTTTATTGATAATCGTTGCCCAGTCATTTCCTTCATTTGGCTCAATGTCCCATTTTACCCAAGCTGTAAGGGTTAAAGCATCAACAGGATTTAATTCCGGAGAGTCAGCAACCGAAACTCTTCTGTTCGTACCATCAAAATAAAGCGCACTGTTTATCTTTCCCTCTATCCATTCTGGAGAATTTTGAGGACAATCAGGATCAAGAACACCATCATTGTCTCCATAAAGATCAAAAGCAATACAACCTTCATTTTCGTCAAGTGGCCAGTATCCCAATGGGTTTTTTTGAGGTAAAGCTACAAAAACATCTTCATAGTCAATAATCCCCCATTGATTTATTTTAATTCCTTTGCTTTGTCTTCCTCTTAAGGAGAGCACTATTTCTCCATGGTCTTGTGGTATCCCCGTTAATTTTTCAAAAACAACTTCGGAAAGACCAGAAAGAGTAACTTCTCTCGGTAAAAGAAAAATTTCATCAAAATCGCTATCGCGTTCAGCATAACTTTCTCCCTTAAAAAGGATTATTTTTTCTTCCGTTGCCATAAATCCCCAAGAGTCATCTTCTCTTCCTGCTTGGGAAAAAAGCTGTGCTCTTCTCAAGTACTGTGCCGTTTTATTTACAGTGAGGTCTAATTCATTTTTTGCTTGAAAAGAATAAAGGAGAGGCGCTGTAAAACCAAGAACAATTGCAAATATTGCAATAGAAAGCAAAAGTTCCAATAACGTAAATCCTGGACTAATTTTTTTCATCATCGACTATCTCAATATATGAACCAGATATCCATCCCATTTCATCTTCTGAAATAATAATTTTGTACCATCCCCCTTCTTCTTCAATATACTCCATCTCTTCTTCGGGAACAATTTGACCAACCATTTCACTACCGTAAGAGCGCTTTGAATAAACTATGAGGTTTTCCGGATCTACATCAAGGGCTCTTATTCTTTTCGTTTCTGTTTCTTCAAAAGGAACCTCTTCTATGGTAACAGCAACATCAACTGCCTGCTGTCTTGTCTCTATTCCTCCGATAGGGCTGTATATCGGTAAAATAATAGCAACTGCTACAAAAGCAACACCAAGACTAACAATAACAAGCATTAGAGGCTCCAGTATTACCGACAAGTTTTTTGTAGTGTTGTCCGTTTTCTCCTCAAAATTTCTTCCAATATTTAGCAAGACCTCAGATAAGGATCCTGATTTTTCTCCAGTAAAAACTAGCTGTTGAATTGGTCTCGGTATAAGCTTATCTACGCCTTTGAAAGAAGAAAAACTTTTTTTAAACGTGTCTCCTTCCTCAATGCATCTTTCCAGGTGCTTATATAATCTCTTGTAACGTGTACTAGCAGTGGACTCTGAAAGCAAAAACATAGCCTGCCTTATAGGTATCCCGGCACCAAGAAGTGTTCCTAAAAGGTAGCCAAATCTTGCAATCTCCAACTCTTTAACAAGTTTTCCTACTCCTGGAATATTAAATAAAATCGATTGACCAATAAATTTTGTTCTTGGCAAATAAAAAAGAACAAAAACAATAAAGCCCAAAAATACGAGAAAAGCTGGAATAAAATAATGACCATAAGTCCCTAAAAAATTTCCTATCTCTATTAAGATCTCTGTAATGAGAGGAAGCTCCATCCTCATTTGAGCAAATGTTGTCGTAAGTCTTGGCAAAACCAACCAAGCGATACCAAGTCCAACAAAAACAGTAAGGGAAAGAACAAATGCTGGATACATCATCGCCGAATAAATTTTAGACTGCAACGTTCGGTTCTTTTCCTGCCCTATTGCTGCTGTCCTGATGTTCTCGTTGAGCTTGCCGGATTCCTCTCCTAGTCGAACAAGAGAAATGACATGATCAGGGAAAAGATTAGTTTTTGAAAAAGACTTCCATATCGGAAGTCCATCTTCAATATCTTCTCTCATATAATCAAGGAGTTGCTTCATGTTTTTCGAGCGAGTTCCATCCTTAATGCTTTCAATGGCCTCAAACACAGGAACTCCTCCCGCAATCAACATACTAATATTCTCAAGAAAATCATCTCTTTCTTTTCCAAGGCCAAAGGTGAAAATTTTCTTCCTTTCTTTTTTCTTCATAGAGATGTTTTCTAAAAATCTGTAACACGCATCACTTCTTCCAATGTCGTAATACCCGATTTAATTTTTCTAACTCCATCCTCAAACATCGATTTGGCTCCTTCTTTTTTTGCGACCTTGTTTATTTCATTCGTGGAAGGTTTTTCAAGAATAAGTTCTTGAATAGCCTCTGTTACTTTAATAAATTCAAAAATTCCTGTTCGCCCCTTGTACCCAGTATAATTACAAACACTACAACCCTTTCCCTCGTAAAAAGTCATGGAATCAGTAAAGTACTTTTTGGCTTCTTTTAGCTTTGGCGTATCAAAGTCTTCTGCTTTTTTTGTGACGCTGTAGCGACACTCTTCACATATTTTACGTACCAGTCTCTGAGAAACTACCACTTCTAAGGTAGAAGCCAAGAGAAAAGGTTCTATCCCCATATCTAAAAGTCGAGGAATAGATGTCGCAGCATTATTGGCGTGAAAAGTAGAGTAAAGGAGATGCCCAGTAAGTGCAGCATTCACTGCAATCTCTGCTGTTTCTCTATCGCGAATCTCTCCTACCAAAATAATGTCTGGATCTTGTCGAATAATAGAGCGAAGCCCTCTAGAAAAAGTAAGATTACTTTTGTCGCTTGCTTGTGTCTGGTTTATGCCCGTCACCTTATACTCAACAGGATCTTCAATGGTCGCAATATTAACATCTGGGGCGTTCACTATTTTCAATAATCCATAAAGTGTTGTTGTCTTACCAGAACCTGTAGGTCCAGAAACAAGTATCATCCCAAATGGCTTTTGCGCAGCCTCTGCAAGCATCTCTTCTTGCTCAAAAGAAAAACCTAAATCACCAAGAGAAAAACTCTGGGCGTAAGCAGAAAGAATTCTTAAAACAACCTTCTCTCCTTGAACTGTTGGAATAATCGAAGTACGAAAATCAACAGTATTATTCTCTTTCTCATATCTTAAAGCTCCATCCTGTGATGTAAAATGCTCATCAATACGCAAACTACTTTCCACCTTGATACGATTAAGAATATTCTCATAAAACTCTTTCGGTATGCGCCCTGCTTCCTGAAGAGATCCGTCAATACGAAAACGAACCAGAACATGGTTATCTCTGGGCTCAAAATGAATATCCGACGCTTTATAGGAAAGAGCATCATCGAAAATCTCCTCAAGGAGCTCAGGAACAACTCTTTTTTTACTCTTGATAATCTTAGAAAAACGTGTTTCCAGTGGCTTTTGATAGTGCCTAAAAACAGCATCTATGTCCTCAGTCAAAGAGTAAGCGATGGTTATCTTTTTATCAGGAAAAACTTCTCTTAAAGAAGTAAAAATATCATCTTGAGTATCACTGTCATTAATTATAACTTCGTTCGGTAAAACAGATTTCTTTTCAGTAATATTGTCTGTAGTGATTATAACCTCATCTTCCTTCTCCTGGAAAAGAACAACTCTATGTTTTCGTGCTATTCTTTCTGGTATTTTTTTTACCTGTTTAGCATCAGGAATAATAGAGTTGAGATCAGCATAGTTCCTCTGAAAATGTTCTGCTATTGCCTGTCCTACAAGATCTTTTGTAATAAGATTCTTTGAAAAAAGATAATCTAAAAAAGAAGTGCCATTTTTTTTGGCAAATCCTTCAGCAGCTTTAATGTCTTGTTCTTCTACATAAGCCTCTCCCAAAAGAGCCTCCTTTATTTTTTTATCATTTATGCTCATGCAGGTTTTTTATTTAATAATCTTTTTCACCTCTTCAACGATGAAAGAGATAGATGTATTAGATTTAATAAAGAAATCTTTTGCTCCGAGATCGCGGGCTTTCTTTTCATCACCTTTTTGGCTTAGATTAGAGAGGATTATAACTGGGACCTCTATGTTCATCTTTTTTAATTCTGTAAGCATTGTAAATCCATCCATAACAGGCATTACTAGGTCAAGAAGAATAAGATCGTACTTCTCTTTCTGTAATATATCTAGTCCTTCTTGTCCATTCGAGACCCCTCTTGCATCAAAACCAGCTTTCTTAAGCTTTAATTCAAGAGCTTTTGCGATAGCTTTTTCGTCTTCAATTATTAAAACCTTCTTCATTCTTTCCTTTAAATTAATGGTTATTAATTTTCATTATAGCAAAAAACAATAAATTTAGAAACTATTTTTTATCTCAAAAAAAGTAACTCCATCGTAATCACTGTTTTCTATAAATTCAAGAAAACTTTCTTTAACAACTTCCCCTGTAGCTAAAGAAGCATGAACAAAGTCTTTTCCATTAAAAAGAAATCCTTCGTGCCTTATATCAAGCCCTATCTCTTCATCTCCATAATTTAAAAATGCCACTCCCACAGCTTGGGGTATCTCTGAGATAATTCCAGGAACATCTTCTGCTTTTACATAATAAAAGCTTATCTCTTCTTCCCAATCGATATCAATTAATCTTCCTCCTTCATCTCTCTCTTTATTTAAAAGCACCTTTCTTTCCCTGTACTGCTCAGGTGCTATCTCTTTTGTAATATCTTTAAAGAAATCTATTACTTCGTTTCTGTAGGTAGAAAAATGTAATCTTGTTTCATAAGAAACCTCTCCTTGTGGATGGTAATTGATTCTTTTAATCATCTCTTCTGGAGAAAATCCGTTAGAGTGTAGCTTGGAAACAGAGACAAGAACAAGAGTGGTGCAGTCAAAGGCATCCGTTCTGTAAAAAAGCTCGCCCTCTTCTTCTCCTAAGGGGCCTCTTTCATATGGTCTTCCAATGAATTCTTTTACTATCTCCTCAAGCTTCTTTATTTCTTCTTCCTCTTCTTTAATAGTCTCCTCTCTCTCTTCTTTGATCTCTTCATTGGAATAAAAAACAAAGAAAATTCCTGTAACAAGAATCAATCCTATTAATAATATTAATATTTTTTTATTCATTTTACTTCTTCTACTATATCATAAATAAATAGATAAAAAAACAAATATTTTGCAAAGTTTTATTCTATAAAAAAACCCCAAACAGAAATATCTTCTAGTTGGGGCTTAGTAAAAACTACTCTAGCCAACCTTTTTCCTTCATCTTCTTGCACTCTTCACAAAGTTCTTCTGGAGAAACTACATAGGTTTTTGTAATTAAGTCAGAAAGCCCTCCGCAACTTTTACAATAAAAAATTATTGGAGCATCAGGATCAAAGCCGTTGCTGATCCTTTCTTTCTTTGCGTTTCTCTCCCGTCTTTGTTGTAACTCCTTTAAAGCACGTTCTTTTTCTTTTGACATACAAGCATCTCTCTCCCTTCTTAATAGGTGGTTCTAGAAGCAGCACACTTCTTTAGGGTGCAAAATTATTCACACAATACAATAATTTTAGAAAAAAGACAACACTTCTTTACTAAAAACTTTTGACAAATAAGAGGTCTAGGCAGATTCCTGTATTTTCTTTTCTTTAATTTTGTTAAAGCTTCCTCTAAAATTTATTTTTAAATCATTATAAAACCAAAACCACCTTGATTAAAAGGTGGTTTTATTTTAATTGAGCTCAATGCATTACTTCTCTAGACGACAACGGACACGATAACCATAATGATCTTCATAGCACCAAACACCGTTGAGATCGCTAAATCCTACAATCCAGTTGTTCGCTCCAGAGCACGAAGAAGAAGATCGATAACTGCCAGGAAAATTAGTTGGATCCCAGTTCCAAGAGCAAGCACTACAATCTTCACAAACTCCTCCACCTTCTTGATGTGGCCATCCACATGCCGACACAGCAAAATCGTTTCTTAGTTGTTCCGAGGTTGGTAGCGCCCAACTATTATGTCCTGCATAATTAAGATTATCACAGTAAGAAATGGCATCAGACTGATTCATCTGATTGCTCGCAGTTGTTGACCAAAGATTCCCATCTCCATCACAATATACAGTGTCTCCATTTAATGTGCCGTGTGAGTCGTAGTCAGATGAATCCGAGCAAAAAGTTCCTTCTTCCTCCTTAACAAAATGAGCTGTAAGAGTAGCATCACTCGCAGGCATCGAACAATAGGTCCTAGAGCTGAGCTGATCATGGCAAGACATATTAACGTCAGCAGTCCAGTAATTAAACTTGTATCCACTGGAGGCTATGGCAAGTATGTTAAAATTTGTGCCAGCAGAATAAGGAGATTCATCCGTAACATCAATAGCCGTTCCTCCTTCGGTAGATTTAACTCTAAGATTGTAGAGTTCCTCCAGTTCTTTGGCAAACGTGGCTGTCACCTCTCTTCTTTGATTCATAGTTACAGTACAAGATCCCGTTCCACTACAGTCTCCCGACCATCTTACAAACTCATAGCCGGACGAAGGAGTGGCATTAAGGGTAACACTTGTTCCTTCGCTATAGGTTTCACTAAAACTGCTGGTGTAATTTCTGTTAGGAGGATTTACATTCACTGTCCCTGATCCTGAGATGCTACCTGAAAGAGTTTGGATGGTTTTATCATCGTCTCCAATACGGCAACGGACATATCCATTAATGCCTTTAGAGATGTTACGTACACTGCCACTAGTGAAGTAAACAGCCCAAACACGATCATTATCAATTTCTGACGAAGAGAAGAAAGGAGCAGAAGGGAAAAATGGTGAAGTATCCCATGCCCAGGTATTATCACATCTTGTACAACCATCACAATCACCTGCACTTTGTTGATATGGCCAATCACATGCCGAAACACCAAAATCATTTCTTAACTGTCGTACTGTTGGCAGTTCCCAGTTCGAGTGACCAGCGTAACTAAGGTTTTCGCAATAAGAAACAGCTCTGTCCCAACCCATTCTATCGGTTGCAGTTGTTGACCAAATATTTCCATCTCCATCACAGTATACAGTGTCTCCATTTAATGTGCCGTGTGAGTCGTAGTCAGATGAGTCCGAGCAAAAAGTTCTTTCTTCCGTCCTCTCGAAAACAGCCGTTATCCTTGCATCTCGATTCATAATTAGAATACAAGTTCCCGTTCCACTACAGTCTCCCGACCATCTTACAAACTCATAGCCGGACGAAGGAGTGGCATTAAGGGTAACACTTGTTCCTTCGCTATAGTTTTCACTAAAACTGCTGGTGTAATTTCTGTTAGGAGGATTTACGTTCACTGTTCCTGATCCTGAGATACTACCTGAAAGAGTTTGGGTGGTTTTGTCATCGTCTCCAATACGGCAACGGACACGGTATTTACCACTTTTATTACGAACCCCAACAAATCCTGTGCTGGCAGAAGTGAAGTATACTCCTCGTGCATGAGTGTTGCTGTGCTCTGAAGAAGACCAGTAGTAGGAAGCAGCACTGTGAGGGTCCCAGTCGGGAGAGCAAAAAGAACATCCACCCCAAAACGCACAATCTCCTGTCCTTTCTTGATGTGGCCATCCACATGCCGAAACACCAAAATCATTTCTTAACTGTTGCCATGTTGGCAGTTCCCAGTTCGAGTGACCAGCGTAAGTGAGGCCATCACAATAATCAAGAGCCTCTGACCAGTTCTTTGTAAAAGGACTTGCCATGGTTGTGGTCCACAAATTTCCATCTCCATCACAGTATACAGTGTCTCCATTTAATGTGCCGTGTGAGTCGTAGTCAGATGAGTCCGAGCAAAAATCGTGAACGGGCTTGTCATCTCCTACCGTAACTGTGTCTCTGCAGTATTCAAACACTCTGTCGCTGGTTAAAATTAATCCTTGGTATGTGTGTTCTCCTGGAGTATTTTGTCTGGTTGTCCACTCGTAAGAACAGTCTTCTGCAAAGCAGCGCTTAGAAGATCT
>PWNV01000006.1 GCA_003557645.1 Candidatus Nealsoniibacteriota bacterium | reverse complement strand
GTCTGTAGCAGAAACAACCAAAACTCCTCCATCCATTTGAGCAGCACCCGTAATCATGTTCTTGACATAATCTGCATGTCCTGGGCAATCGATGTGAGCATAGTGTCTTTTTTCTGTCTGATATTCTCGGTGTGAAATAGAAATTGTAAGACCTCTTGCTTTCTCTTCTGGAGCAGAATCAATTTCTTCAACGCTTGTCTTTTTATCAAGAAAACCCTTTAGGTGAAGAGTATTAATCATCGCTGCAGTAAGGGTTGTTTTACCATGATCAACGTGCCCAATTGTACCTACGTTAAGATGAGGTTTCCCTCTTTCAAATTTTTCTTTGGCCATATTTTTTATATTAATTTAGATTAATAATTTTTAGTTTTAAAATTTTAATAAAATTGCCTCGTAATGTTACATCATTTTTACAAAAAATGCAAATTAAAAATAATTTTTATTTTCTTCTTTCAATAATCTCTTGCGCAATGTTTTGCGGTACCTCCTTATAGCAATCAAATTCCATTGAATAGTTTCCTCTTCCTTTGGTCAAAGAACGCAGTGTTGTGACATATCCAAACATTTCTGCTAAAGGAACCTTGGCTCGTATAATTTTTTGAGCTCTTTTTCCTTTTGTTTCTTCTGTGCACTCAACCTCTCCTCTTCTCGATGAAATATCTCCCATTACATCTCCCAAATATTCAGGAGGTATTATAACCTCAACCTTCATAAAGGGTTCGAGAATGACAGGGTCGGCCTTTCTGTATGCTTCTTTAAATCCAATTGATCCGGCAATTTTAAAAGCCATTTTAGAAGAATCAACTTCATGAAAAGAGCCATCATAAAGAGCCGCCTTAACATTTACAATTGGATACCCTGCAAGGATACCCTCGTCCATTACTTCTTCAATTCCTTTTTCAACGGCAGGAATAAACTCTTGAGGAATAACTCCTCCCTTAATTTCATCTATAAACTCTAATCTCTTTTCTCCTCCTTCGGGCAACGGTTCAATACGAAGCTTAACATGACCATACTGTCCTCTTCCTCCACTTTGCTTTACATACTTTCCTTCCTCATCGGCCAATTTTCTAATTGTTTCTTTATAAGCAACCTGAGGTTGACCAACTTGTGCTTCAACCTTAAATTCTCTTTTCATTCTGTCCACAATAATATCAAGATGCAGCTCACCCATTCCAGAAATAATTGTTTCGCCTGTTTCTATGTCTCCCTCTACTCTAAATGTTGGGTCCTCATCTGCAAGCCTATTAAGTGCAAGTCCCATTTTTTCTTGATCTTCTCTTGTTTTAGGTTCAACTCTTATTGAAACAACCGGCTCAGGAAATGATATTTCTTCTAGGACAATAGGATTATTTTCATCGGACAAAGTATGTCCGGTGGATGTCCCTTTAAGTCCTACCGCCGCAACTATATCTCCTGCATAAATTTCTTTAAGTTCTTCGCGTTGATCTGCATGCATTCTTAATATTCTACTAATACGCTCTTTATCTCCCGTGCTTGCATTTAGAATATATGATCCACTAGAAAGTTTTCCCGAATAAACTCTTAAAAATGTTAGACTTCCAACATAGGGGTCGTTGGCAAGTTTAAATGCAAGCGCTGAGAAAGGTTCTTCATCTTTAAGCTCTCTTTTTGAAACTTCTTCTGTTTTTGGGTTAATTCCCTCCACAGGAGGAAGGTCTGCTGGTGCTGGAAAAAAATTGCAAATAGCATCAAGAACTGGTTGCACTCCTTTGTTTTTTAGAGCGGTACCACAATAAATTGGTACAACTTTGTATCCCAAAACAGCTTTTCTTGTAACTTTTTTTAGATCTTCTTCACTTATCTCTCCTCCTTCCATATACTTCTCAAAAAGCTCTTCATCTTCGGTTACGACTTTTTCAACCATTTCACTTCTCCAACTTTCTACTTTTTCTTTCATATCTGAGGGAACATCTTCTTCTTTAATGATTTCTCCAAAATCACCATCAAAAACAAGAAATTTTCTTTTTGCTAAATCTATCACTCCTTTAAAGTTTTCTTCTTCTCCTACTGGTAACTGCATTGGAACAGCATCAGGAGTAAGTTTTTCTTTTATTGAAGCAACAGCGTCTTCAAAGCTAGCTCCTGTTCTGTCAATTTTATTTATAAAGCAAATTCTAGGAACATTATATTTATCTGCCTGCCTCCAAACGGTTTCTGATTGTGGCTCTACTCCCGCAACCCCATCAAAGATAACCACTGCACCATCTAATACGCGCATTGATCTTTGTACTTCCGCAGTAAAATCAATATGTCCTGGAGTATCTATAATATTTATTCTATACTCATTTTCTTTGTTTCTTTCCATTCCTGTAGGAGTCCAAAAACAAGTAGTTGCTGCAGAAGTAATAGTAATTCCTCTTTCTCTTTCTTGTTCCATCCAATCCATAATAGATTCTCCTGTATGAGTTTCTCCTATTTTATGAGATATTCCTGTGTAAAAAAGAATACGTTCTGTAACCGTAGTCTTTCCTGCGTCAATATGAGCTATAATTCCAATATTTCTATATCTATTTATGGGATATTCTCTTGGCATGTGATTAAATGTATTTTATTTTTGAGATTAAATTACTTTGCCAAATATGCAAAAGCCTTGTTTGCTTTTGCCATTTTGTGCATTGTTTCTTTTTTCTTAACCGCTTCTCCTTCGTTATTTGAAGCATTAATAAGCTCTTCAGAAAGTTTCACGCTCATTGCTTTTCCTTTTTTTGATTTTGCCGTACTAACAATCCATCGCATCGCCAAGCTCATTGATCTTTTTTTGTTAACTTTCATTGGCACTTGATAAGTAGCACCACCAACTCTCTTAGACCTTACTTCCATCGTCGGAGAAACATTTTCAATTGCATCTTCAAATATAGCAAGTGGTTCTTTTTTTGTTTTTTCTTTTATGACCTTAAAAGCATCATAAACTATTTTCTTTGCTATATCTTTTTTCCCCTGCCTCATTACATGATTTATAAACTTAGAGACAACAACACTGCCATATACCATATCGGGATGAATCGGTTGCAGCTTATAACTTTTTTTTCCAGTTTCTTCAAACATATTTTAAAAATTGATGATATCAATTATTTTTTTGGTTTTTTTGTTCCGTATTTACTGCGAGACTTTTTCTTGTTCTCTACTCCTGTTGTGTCAAGAGTTCCACGAACAACATGATATCTAACACCAGGAAGGTCTTTTACCCTTCCCCCTCTTATCAATACAACAGAATGTTCTTGCAATTTATGCCCTTCTCCTGGGATATATGCAGTTACCTCAGCTCCATTTGAAACCCTTACCCTTGCAACTTTACGTAATGCTGAATTTGGCTTCTTAGGGGTAACAGTAGTCACCTTAACACAAACCCCTCTTTTAAACGAAGATGGATAATAAGATTTTCTGTTTTTTACATTATTAAATCCAAAAGAAAGTGCAGGAGACTTATCCTTCACCTTCACTTTTTTTCTTCCTTTTTTTATAAGTTGATTTATTGTTGGCATTTTTATTATTCAAAAAAAAATAAAGCTCCAAGGCTTTATACCTCTACTCCACTATGTTACATAAAAAAAATAAAAAGTCAAATTTAATTCTAAGTACTTAAATTCAATTTCCCACCAATATACGAAAAAGACTATAGGCAAGAGGAGAAATAAGAAAAAAAGCAATCATTAGCGCTAAAAAAATATTTGCTACCCCTCCTCCAGCAAGAGGATTATTTGGAAAGAAAACTTGTAATAGCTTTGAACCATCAAGAGGAGGAATTGGAATAAGATTAAAAAGCCCTAAAAAAATATTTACCAAAACAACAAGAGAAAGAAGGTCTCTATAAATAAAGTCAACCTCTCCAAAACGCAAAACCATAGCAAAGATAATGGCGATAAAGAAATTAGAAGCAGGACCAGCAAGTGCTATTTTTGCAGATCCATAAATTTGATCTTTAAGGTTATATGGATTATATGGAACGGGCTTTGCATATCCAATAAAAAATCCTCCCGTAAAAAGTAAAAGAAGTGGAAGAAAAACCGTTCCAAAGGGGTCCATATGTGCAACAGGATTAAGTGTTAATCTTCCTTCATTCTTTGCTGTAGGATCCCCTAAGGAGTAAGCTGCCCATGCATGAGCATATTCATGAAAAACAGCCGATAAAATTATTATAATATAAATAAATATTTTAATTTGAAAATCATCCATGGTTGTTATAATAACAAAAAAAAGCCCTAAAATCAATAATTATATTTTTACAAGCTATGATTAAATAACATCATTAATAAAAAATGTCAAAAATTTTATAGACAAAAACTTGAAAAAATAAATTTTTCTATTATAATTCATTACGTTGCGAAATTATAATAGTAAATAATGGTTTAATAAAATGCCAAGAATGTGTCAAATTTGTGAAAAAACATCGGTAATGGAAAGCGCTAGAAAAAAGCTGATGTCAAAATACAATCCAACTCCTAAAAAGAGAAAACGTCCCAATTTGCAAATTGCATTTATTCCAGAAGACGTAAAAAGAAAAAATTTTAAACCTCATGCTGGAAAAAAAGTAATTGCTTGCACAAAGTGCATCAAAACACTCGGAAAGAAAGAAAAATAATCTATTCTTCAACTATAGGTTTGTTTTTTTACAAGTTGTCTATATAAAACATATAGAGATAACTATTTAAAAAAGCTCTTAATGGAATATTTTTTAATTATAAGTATAAAAAAAATAAGCGATTGGAAAATTGACTCTAAATTTTTGAACATACGGGCCGTGGCCTAGTGGCTTAGGGCGCGCGCATGGGGTGCGTGAGATCGTGGGTTCAAATCCCGCCGGCCCGACAATAAAAAGATTAATATGGAAATACTTCTGATACTAATTTTAGTAATGCTTCTTGGTTCTAGCTTTTTTTCTGCAACAGAGGCTGCTCTTTTCTCTACCCCCATAAATAAGGCAAAAATACTTGCAAGTCAAAAAAAGAAGGGAGCCGAATATCTTTTAAAAATAAAAAAAGATATGCGCCCTACAATTACCGTGCTTGTTGTTTTTACAAACATTTTTAACATTGCCGGCAGTATATTTGTTGGAGCGATAGCTACAGATATTTTTGGAAGCTCAAAAATTGGAATATTTTCTGCAATTCTAACATTTCTTGTTATAATCTTTGCAGAAATAATACCAAAAAGTATCGGGGATGCTTTTTCAGTTCAAATAAGTATTTTTCTAGCAAAAACTCTTTTTTATACAACAAAAATTTTTTCTCCCTTAATTTATATAATTGATATTTTTACAAAAACACTTCCTCGGAAAAAGAAAACTATTTCTGAGGAGGAAATTAGAACCCTAAGTAATATTGGTTTTTTAGAGGGAGTTATCGAAGAAGATGAAAAAGAAATGATTCATCGTGTTTTCTTATTAAACGATCTTACTGCGAAAGAAGTGATGACTCCCAGAACAGTAATTACTGCATTTGAGAAAAACAAAAAAATAAAGGAACTAGAAAAAGAAATCTACTCTCTTTCTCATTCAAGAATACCAATATACAAAAAAAACTTAGATAATATTGTTGGCATTTGTCATCAAAGAGACTTACTTATTGCTCTTTCTAAGGGAGAAAAAGAAAAAAACATTTCTGATTTTATGAGCAAAAGAGTAATTAAAGTAATTGAAAATCAAAAAATAGACGAACTTATTCCTGTTTTTCGCAAAACTCGCTGTCATTTAGCGGTGGTCAATGACGAGTTTGGGGGCACTGCTGGAGTAATAACTTTAGAAGACGTGTTAGAACAAATAATTGGAAGTGTGGTTGATGAAACCGATGAAACAGGCGATTTAAGAGAAAAAGCAAGATTAAAAAAGAAAGGCTCATAAGATCCTTTCTTTAAAATAGATAATGTTTTAAGCGTTAACTTATCCTATTTTATCTTTAAACCACTTTCCTATTCTTTCAATTGCTCCATTTATAAT
>PWNV01000008.1 GCA_003557645.1 Candidatus Nealsoniibacteriota bacterium | reverse complement strand
AGCTCCCAAGGGTTTGGCTGTTCGCCAATTAAAGAGGTACGTGAGCTGGGTTCAGACCGTCGTGAGACAGGTTGGTCCCTATCTGCCACAGGCGTCGAGTCTTGAGGAGAGTTGTCTCTAGTACGAGAGGACCGAGACGAACCAACCTCTGGTGTACCAGTTGTCCTGCCAAGGGCATCGCTGGGTAGCTAAGTTGGGAAGGGATAAGCGCTGAAAGCATCTAAGCGCGAAGCCTACTCCAAGATTAGGACTCATAGACCCCTCGAAGATGACGAGGTTGATAGGCTGCAAGTGTAAGAGCGGTAACGTTTTTAGCTGAGCAGTACTAATCGGTCGTGCGTTTTGGCTAGTAGTTAATGATTATTATTTTAAATCGTATTTAGTTAATGGGGGCTATACTGGCGTTGTCCCACCTGTTTCCATTCCGAACACAGAAGTGAAATGCGTCAAGGCCGATGATAGTAGGTTTTCCTGCAAAAGTAGGTAGCCCCCGTTATCTGAGTACGATTTTTCTTTTCCCGCTTTTGTTGTGAAGATCCGGGAATTTGTTATAATAAAGGGAATGCACGAAAAAAAGAAAAAAATGGAGTATCTTTGGATAACTTTTTTGGTTGTTCTCCTTTTCACTGCGCTAAACATATTTACTCCTTTTTCAAACATTACGAAAGGAGCTCTTTTCAGCATAACTTCACCTGTGCAACGCGTTTTATTTGAAAGAGGTGGTGCTTTTCAAAAAATAACAGAAGTCCTACAAGACGCAAAGAAAGCAGAAGCAGAGATAGACAGATTACGTCGTGAAAATTTTCGCCTTTCCGCTCGCCTTGGAATGCAGGGAGATGTTCAGGAGGAAAATGAAGCGTTAAGGAAGGCTCTAGAACTAGAGCTCAGCGAAGAAAAGGAAAGAGTTTTTGCTGAGGTAATAGGAAAAGACATGTCTCGACATCACATCATTATAAGGCATCAAGAAAAGATTGATGAAGGAGATTTGGCCGTAAGCCCAGAAGGATCTCTTGTTGGAGTGGTTTCTGATATTTACGAAGGATCTGCAAAGATTAAGCTTATTACAAGTAAAAAATCTTCTTTTGAGGCAAAGGTTCAAAATGATGACAAGCCAATAGGGCTTCTTAAAGGAGATAGCGATGGTCTTTTTCTTGATCTCCTCCCTAAAGAAAAAGAAATTAAGGAAGAAGACATTGTTGTTAGTTTGCCACAAGGAATTATTGGAATCGGCGGAATTTATATAGGAACTGTTGATGAGTTGATTTATAGTGATGTAGAGGCCTTTGCTCAAGCAAAAATAAGACCAGGATTTGATATTCGTTATCTTGATTTTCTTTTTATAATTAAAAAATGAGAGTACTTTTTCTATTTTTTGTTATTACAATTTTTGCATTGCTACAAAGTAGTTTTTTTGTTCATTTTCCGATATATGGGATAATCCCTAATTTTCTGTTTTTGATTGTTTTAGTCTATAACTTACTAGAAAATCATAAAGAGAGAGAGGGGTTGTACGTAGCTATTTTTGCCGGCTTCTGGATGGATGTTTTCTCCATCATGCCTATAGGATTCTATATTGCTGCCTTTCTTCTTTTGGCTTTTTTGCTTAAAAAAATATTAAAAAAATATGTCGCTTTCACAGTTTCGTAAGTTTAGAAGACAAAAAAACAAGGACATAGAGCCGCAGGAAGTTTTGTTGGATGATTTTGCAAGAAAAAGAGAAGAAGAGTTTGGCGTTTCCGAAAAACGTTTTGAAATTCCATTGTCAAGAAATTCGGCGATAATTTTTATGACTATTTTTTTTGCAATGTTTTTTTCTCTTATTTTAAGGAGTGGGCAACTTCAAATTGTGCAAGGAGAAAAATTTGCAAATATCGCAGAAAGAAATCAAACAACCATTACATCAATGCAGCTATTGCGAGGAGTTATCTATGATCGCAACATGAACCAGCTTACCCACAACTCTCCTCAATTTGAATTATATTTCCAAAAAGATGATCTTTTTTTGAAGGACAGAGAAAGTCTTTGGAAGGTTGCAGAGATAATAGGGCTAGAAAGGAATGAAGTTTTAGAAAAAATTGAAGATTCCACTACTCAGCAAGTACTAATTAAAAGAGACCTTGATCATGATGAAATGGTTCTTTTGCAAGCAGGAATAGTTAATTTCCCGGGTTTTTCTATTTCTAGTAATGTCGGTCGAGAATATAAGGATGGAAGTGTCTTCTCGCATATTTTAGGATATATTGGGAAAGTGGACAGAGAAACAATGGAAAGAAACTTGGGGAAATATAATATTCATGATTATTCTGGAAAAACTGGAATAGAAAAATTTTATGAGGAAAAATTGACGAGAGGGGGGATGAGAATTGAAACAAAATATGATGCAAGTAGAAAAGTTACATCGGAGGAAGTAATTGAAGAAGGGGAGGGGAGTTACAACCTAGTTTTGACAATTGACGGAGATCTTCAAAGATTTATTACAGAAAAAACTAATGAAAAATTAGAAGAGATAGGCGCAAAGAAAGCGGCTGTTGTAGCGCTAAATCCACAAACAGGAGAGGTTCTTTCTATGGTAAGTATTCCAAGCTTTGACAATAATATTTTCAAAAAGGGAGCTGATCCAAAAGATCTTGAGGCTCTCCTTAAGGAGGAGGGAATTTTCATAAATAGAGCCGTGTCCGCAACGTATTCTCCAGGTTCAATTATAAAACCCTTACTTGCAGTAGCAGCATTAGAAGAAAAAATTATCACACCAGATAAAAAGATTTACAGCCCTGGATATATTTCTATTGAAAATCCATGGGACTCTTCCAATCCTATTGTTTTTAGAGACTATGAGGCTCACGGGTGGACAAACATCATGGAGGCTATCGCTGTTTCCAGTAACGTTTATTTTTATAGCATAGGAGGGGGTTACGAGAATCAAGAAGGTTTGGGAGTAAGTAGAATCAAGAAATATCTTGAGCTTTTTGGATGGGGAGATAATTCTGGAGTTGATCTACCGAATGAAAAAAAAGGACAAGTTCCTTCGCCAGATTGGAAGATGGATAATTTTGGCGAGATGTGGAGAATCGGAGATACATACAACCTTTCCATAGGACAAGGCTATCTTTCAACCACACCTCTGCAAGTAGCCGTTTCTTATAGTGCGCTTGTTAACGGAGGAAAAATAATTTCACCATATCTATTAAAAAAGACGTTAAATGATAAAGGAGAGGTAATTAGCAAAACAGAAAGTAAGATAATTCGAGAAAACTTTGTTTCTCCTGAGAGTTTGGAAACTGTAAAAGAGGGAATGAAAATGACAACAACCATTGGTACGGCGAGGAGCTTGGGTAATCTTCCTTTTGAGGTAGGAGCTAAAACGGGAACTACACAAATATCAAAACCTGGTCACTTTCATAACTGGATCACCGTTTTTGCCCCATACGAGGAACCAGAAATAGTGATTACATTAATAGTTGAGGAAGTTGAAGGAGTTCAGGCAGTTAGTGGGCCACTTGCGCTTGATATCCTTAAATGGTACTTTAGTGAAGAGTAAGATAATTATAAATATATGGAAAAACACTTTACGCCAGAGGGAATACAGAAACTAAAAAAAGAGTTAGAGCGCCTAGAAAAAGAAAAGAGAAAAGAGGTTGCTGATAAATTAAAGCACGCTGCTTCTTTTGGAGATCTAAGCGAAAATTCAGCATATGATGATGCAAAAACTGAACAAAGCATGCTTGAGTCTCAGATATCCAAGATGAGAGAAACTTTGAAGGAGGCCAGGGTAGTAGAAAAGAAAAAAGGATCTAGTACAGTTCAAGTAGGATCAAAAATTACAGTAGAGGAGAAAGGGGCAAGAAAAGAAATGGAAGTTGTGGGAGGAACCGAGACAGACCCATCGCAGGGGAAGATATCAGCTGAATCACCTTTAGGAAGAGCTTTTCTTGGTAAGAAAAAGGGAGATATATGTATTGTAGAAACACCCTCAAATAAGAAAGAGTTTAAGATTTTGAATATTAGTTGATTAATTGTAGTAATTCTTTTAAACTAAAAAACAATGAGCAGAAAAGAAGAAATACGAAACAATCGAGTTTCGAAGTTAAATAAAATCCATAGCACCGGAGTGTCTGCGTATCCGCTAAAAACTGGGAGAACCCATTTAATTTCGGATGCCCAAAAGAACTTTGAAGCACTAAAGGAGGAAGAGTTGGAAATAACGCTGGTAGGAAGAGTGAGGTCTTTTCGGCAACATGGGAAAATCGCTTTTCTTAATATCGAAGATGGAAAAGGAGAGATTCAAGTTTTTTTCTCAAGTGAAACGATTGGTATTGATCCGTACAATTTCTTATTAGAAAACTTTGATATTGGCGATTTTATAGAAGTTAGGGGAGTGCTCTTTATAACAAAGAAAGGCGAAAAAACACTAAAGGTTTCTGATTATAAGATGCTGACAAAGAGTCTTCTTCCGCTTCCCGAAAAGTGGCATGGATTGCAGAACACGGAAGAACGATATCGAAAGCGCTATCTTGATCTTATTTTTAATTCTGAAGTCAAGGAAAAGTTCGAAAAACGTTTTATGATTATAAGAGAGATTAGAAAGTTTCTTGAGAGTAATGACTTTATGGAAGTAGAGACTCCAGTTCTTCACCCCATGTACGGAGGAACCGCAGCAAAACCATTCAAAACACACTACAGAGCGCTAGATTCAGATTTTTATTTACGTATTGCACCCGAGCTCTATTTAAAAAGACTTCTTATTGGTGGTTGGGAGAAAGTGTATGAATTTGCTCGTTGTTTTCGTAATGAAGGAATTGACAGAAGTCACAATCCTGAGTTTACTTTACTTGAATTTTATTGGGCCTATGCGGATTACAAGGACTTAATGAAGCTTACTGAGAAGATGTTCGCTGAAGTTTTACTTTCTGTTTTTGGAAGAACAGATATCTGGTATCAAGATGAGAAGATTGATTTTTCTGGTCCTTGGCCTCGTAAAGAATTTTATCAGCTCTTCCAGGAGAAACCGGAATTAATCTTGAAGAAATTAGTAGAGACAAGTTAATGGAAGAAGCTCGGAAAATGGGACTTGAGATAGAAAAAGGAGCAGATAAAGCAAATATCAGTGATGAAATATTTAAGCACAAGTGCAGGCATAAACTACGTCAACCAACCTTCTTAATTCATCACCCTGAAGGATTCCAGCCCCTTGCCAAGCCACTACCAAACAGTAACGGAAAACTGGCCAATTTCCAGCTTTATATTGCAGGATGGGAGATTGTTAATGCCTTTTCCGAGCTAAATGACCCCGTTGAACAGTTGAAAGTATTTCGCAAACAAGAAGAAATGTTTAAAGAAGGTTTTGAAGAAGCACAAAGATTAGATACTGACTTTATCGAGGCACTTGAACACGGAATGCCTCCAGCTGCAGGTTTTGGAATGGGAATTGATCGTCTCTGTGCTGTTCTCACTGATTTCTATAGCTTAAGGGAGACAATACTCTTTCCAGCAATGAGAAAAGAACAAAAATAACATGAAAAGAGAAGAAGCACTATCCTTAATTAAGGAACACGTGAAAAATAAAAACAGCATTAAACATATGCTGGCCTTGGAGGCTGTAATGCGAGCTTTAGCCGAAAGATTTGGAGAAGATAAGGATAAGTGGGGAGTTGCTGGACTACTTCATGACATTGATATGGAGATGGTTGATTATCGTAATGAACCACAAAAACACGGGGTCTTGGGTGCTCAAATCCTTAGAGAGAAAGGGGTAGATGAAGATATAATAAACGCAACGCTCGCTCATAATGAAGAAAGTGGAAAAGAAAGGGAATCTAAGATAGAAAAAGCGATTTATGCGGCTGACCCATTAACCGGCCTTATTGTTGCCTCTGTTTTAGTTTTGCCCAGTAAAAAAATTAATGATATTAATACAAGATCAATTCAAAAAAGATTTAAAGAGAAAGCATTTGCAAAAGGAGCAAACAGAGAGGTTATTGCTTCTTGTAGTGAAATTGGAATTGACCTTAATGATTTCATAGAAATTGGCCTTAATGCCATGCAGGAAATTAGTGATGAATTAGAATTATAATATTAATATGTTGGATATTAAGTTTATCAGAGAAAATAAGGATTTAGTAAAAAAAACAATTCATGAAAAGAAGATCGATCTTGATTTGGATCGCCTTCTTCTACTAGACCAGAAAAGAAGAGAATTAATTAAAATAATTGAAGAACTAAGATCTTCTCAAAACAAGCTGACAGAAAAAGACATTGAGAGGGGAAAAGAAATCAAGGCAGAGATCAAAAAACTTGCTCCTGGCCTGAAAAAAGTTGAAGAGGAGTATAATGATTTAATTCTATTAACTCCCAACATTCACTCAGAGGATACCCCAGTTGGAGGAGGTGAGGAAGATAATGTTGAAGTAGCTAGATGGGGAGATCCTCCTTCTTTCGACTTTAAAGCTCAGGATCATGTAACCTTGGGTAAAAAATTAAACATTATAGATTTTGAAAGAGGAGTTAAAACAAGTGGTTTTCGTGGTTATTATCTGAAAAATGAAGCAGCTTTTTTGGCTTTTGCTTTACTTTGGTACTCTATTCAGAAAATGACGGAAAGAGGATTTTCTTTTATGTTTCCTCCTACTATTTTAAGAGAATTTGCTCTTATCGGCAGTGGCCACTTTCCTTTTGGTAAGGAAGAAATTTATCAAATTGCAAACCCTGGAAAACTTATGGATGGAAGCAATATGAAGGAAAAATTTTTTCTAGGAGGAACATCAGAACCTTCTTTATTAGCCTATTTTTCGGATACTATTTTGGAGGAAAAAGATTTGCCGATAAAAGTTTCAGCATTTTCGCAGTGCTACAGATCAGAGGTAGGAAGCTACGGAAAAGACACTAAGGGACTTTATCGATTACGCGAATTTATGAAAGTGGAACAAGTTGTTCTTTGTAAAAACAGCATTGAAGATTCAAACTTTTGGCTTGAAGAGATGAGACAGATATCCGAAGAAATCTTACGAGATCTTGAACTTCCTTACAGAGTTATTCAGATTTGTACGGGAGATATGGGGGCAGGAAAACATAAGATGTACGATATTGAAACTTGGATGCCTTCAAGAGATTCTTACGGTGAGACGCACTCTGATTCTAACTTAACTGACTGGCAATCAAGGAGATTAAACATAAAATACAAAAACAAAAAAGGAGAAAAAGAGTACGTTCATGCTCTTAATAACACTGTAATCGCCTCACCAAGAATCCTTATTGCCATTCTTGAGAACTATCAACAAAAAGATGGGAGCGTGAAGGTTCCAGAAGCACTCCAGAAATACCTTCACTTTAAAGAAATCTCTAACTAATTATGAAGCTTGGTTTTTGTAATTCTTGTGCCAAGTGGGACGCATTCTTAAAAGAAAAAGGATCTGAGCACTTGCAATCTTTTGCATGGGGAGAGTTTAAAAAAAAATATCAATCCGTTTGGAGGATCGCGGTTACTGATAATTCGGGGAAAATTAAAGGTCTTTGTCAGATTTTTGAAGAGAATCTGCCAATCGGAAAATATCTGTATATTCCTCGTGGACCAGTTGCTGAGAAAAAAGAGATAAAAGAAGTTTTGATAAAAGGAATTAAGGAAAAGTTAGGGAGTGGTTCTATTTTTATAAAACTAGAGCCAGAGGAAGATTTTGCTATTGGCAGGAATAGTTTTCACAGCATCCAGCCAAAGAAAACATTAATTATTAATATTGAAAGAAGTCAGGAAGATTTACTTTTGAGTTTTAGAAAAAGTACAAGATACAATATTCGATCTGCTCAAAAGAAAGGAGTAGAAGTGAAAGAAAGCAACAACATAGATGCCTTTTATGATCTTCTTTTGGAAACAAATAAAAGACAGGGATTTACTGGCTATAAAAAAAGCTATTTTGAAGAGATGCTTAAGAAGACGGATAGTACACTTTTTATCGCAAGCTACATGGGAGAGATAGTGGCAGGAGCCATTATTCTTGTTTTTGGAGAAACTGCCTTTTATCTTCATTCCGCCTCACAGTCAAGAAAGAACAATCTAAATGCTACCAGCCTTATTTGCTTTAAGGCAATGGAGTTTGCAAAAGAAAAAGGGTGTAAGAGGTATGATTTTTGGGGAGTTGATAGCGTTAAATTTCCAGGAGTCACGCTTTTCAAGAAGGGCTTTGGAGGAGAAGAAAAAAAATATCCTTCCCCAAAAGATATTCCTCTGCAAAAAATAAAATATGAAGCGTATAGCTTAGCTTCTAGGGTGCTTAAAAAATGAGAAATATTCTTCAATTTTTACTCAGGATTATAACTTCAATGATTATCAAGAAGTATAATCCTTACATCATTGCAATAACTGGTAGTGTTGGGAAAACATCTACCAAGGAGGCAATTTATTCTGCTTTTTCTGGATTTAGAGAAATAAGGAAAAGCACAGGAAATCTTAACACAGAGATAGGAGCCCCACTTGTTTTCTTGGGAATAGAAAAACCTGGAGAGAAATTGAAAGAATGGGCTCAGATTCTTTTTCGTGGCTTGTTTCTTATTTTCTGGAGAGATAAAAACTATCCTGAAATTATTGTTGTTGAACTTGCGGCAGATAAGCCAGGAGACATCTCCTATCTTTCCAGGTTTATTAAACCTAATCTTGCAATAATCACTGCAATAGGAAGAACTCCAGTACATGTAGAGTTTTACGAAAGCCCTGCTGAGGTAGCTAAGGAGAAGGAAAAATTAATTTCATCGTTACCAGAGAGCGCAGGAGCTATCTTAAACAAGGATGATCAGTATATTGCAGAGATGAAAACAAAAGCAAAAAAAATTACTTTTGGCTTTTCAAAATATGCCGATGTTGTAATTAAGAACTTTAAAGGGGACGACTTAAAAGGCCTGTTTCTTGAGATTGAATATAAGGGAACTTTATATCCTCTTCATTTGCCGAGATGCATTGGGAAACATTTTGCTTACATTGTTTCCTCTGTTTTCGCTGTTGGTGTCTTTCTGGAAATTCCAATAAAAGAGATACAAGAAGGACTAAAAAAAATACAACCTACCAAAGGAAGGCTCTTTCGTTTGAAGGGGATTAACGACAGTGTGATTCTAGATGATAGCTATAACGCGGCACCATCTTCTATGTCTTCTAGTCTTGACACATTAAGTGAACTTGAAGGAAGTAAAAAAATCGCTGTATTAGGAGATATGCTTGAAATTGGCAGATACGCTGCAGAAGAACATCGTGAAATAGGTAAAAAGGCTGCAGGTATTTGTGATTATCTTTTTTTTGTTGGAGATTGGGCAAATGAAATGAAAAAATCCTCTTTACTTGCGGGCATGAAAGAAAATCAGGTTTTTTCTTTTTCTAAGGCAGAAGATTTAATCCCAAAAATTAAAGAAGTGATATCATGCAAAGATCTTATTTTAGTAAAAGGATCGCAAGGAATTAGATTAGAAAAAGTTGTTTTTGCAATTATGGATAATCCAGAGAACGCAGAGGAACTTCTTGTTCGTCAGTCGCCTCAATGGAAAAAGAGATGAAGAAAAAGTCTTTACACAAAAAATACCGGGTAAAAAGAAAGAAGAGGATTTGGCATAACTCTTTTCTTTGCAGTACTGCTTTTTTTATTTTCGTGTTTTTAGCTTTTGCTGGATATTACCTATATCATCCCTTTTTTCAACTAGAAGATATTAAGGTTGTGGGGGTCATAAAGAAGGCAGACGCTTCAAAAGCGATTGAAAGAGGAATGATACTCCAAATACCACGATTTCCATCCAGAAGCATTTTTCTTGTCTCTTCTAGAAAAGTAGAACAAGGAATTCTCCAAGAAACTATTGATACAGAAAATATTAGGGTGAAAAAGATTTTTCCATCCACAATCAAGATAACTGGAGAAGAAAAAACTCCTCTAGCGATCTGGTGCTCTAAAAGGGAGCAAAAAAAGTGCCACTATATAGATAGGGATGGAGTAGCTTATAAAGAGGCGGAAAAATCAATAAATTTTACCTTTATTCGTAAAGGGTTTTCAAAAGGAGAAAAAGTTATATCGGCTCAAGAGCTCGAGAAGTTGAAAGGAGCTGTAGAAAAAGTTGATAGTATGGGAATTGTTATTGATTATTTTATCCTCACAGACAAAGAAAACATAGAGGCAGTGGTCAAGGATGGATGGTCAATACACCTCTCTTTTGAAGGAATAGAGCAACAACTTGATAATTTAAAAATCATAGTTCAAGAGAAAAAAACGAGGATAGAAGAAGCTGATCTTGAATATATTCGACTTCGCTATAATCGAGTTTTTATTAAATAAGTCCAAGAGAGTAACAATTATATTAGTCCATAGATAAATGGAGAGAGCGGAGAAGCAGATCCAAATATAATAAAAATACTTAACACAAGAAGAGTTATAAATACTGGTGCTAGCCACCATTTTTTTGTAATTACTATAAACTCTAGTAACTCTCTAAACAAACCTCTATTCATGGTTTTTTTCTTCTAAGTAATTAAGTATATCTTCCGCCATTCTTTCGGCAATTATTTTATTAGCACTTGGCACTTTATGAGAACGATCAAGAAAAACTCTTTCATGGTGATCATCAAATATATTCATTAAATTAATAAAATCATAATTACCGCTTTTGTCTTTTTTCTCAATTATATGATTAACTTTTGATAACTCTGCCAGCCAGGGATCGAATATTTGCCTTTCTTCAGAAGACAAGTTTTGTTTTGTAGCTAGGGATGGTTGCCAATAGAAAAACGATTTAAATCCAAATCCTTCTTCAATCTCCTTGATTATTTCGATGTTATGTAAATATATATCTACTATCTCTTCATGCATCTTGCCATCGTCTTTTTGTGCAAAATATTCTTCATAATCTGCGAAAAAGTACTCATATGAAGTCTCCTTTGTATCATCAAAGAATCTTTTTGCAAGGTTACCTACAATACTCAGTGGTGACGATCCTCTTTCCAGGTAGATAAATGTATTTCTTGTTATGTCCTGGTGCAAATCTCCAGGCATTTTAACGATGGGATCGTTGGCCCCGTCATAAAAAATGACTATATCAACACTTTCTTCCCTTAGCGACAATATTAATAAAATCATCTCTTGGGTACTGACATAACCGGGCTTCCCGTAATTTTTAACCTTAACATTAACGCCCTTCTCACATAAAACTTGAGAAAGGTAAGAGGGTATAGTTTTCTCTTCTTTGATTTTATCATCACGAAGATAATCAATATCGCCCCACATAGTTGAGCCTCCATAAGTAAAAATAGTGATCTGGTCCTGCTCGTTGTTTGCACAGTGATTTTTAGTTTCTCGATACGGGGTTGTATATCCTAGATAAGGACTATATCTTGGATCTTTAATGTGAAAAATATTTTGTTCTTCAATTTTTTCTTGATTTATCCAGTAAAAAAATTCAACCATTAAGAGACCAATTAAAATGACTCCAACTATAGTGAGAAAATTTCTTATACCGGAAAAAAGATTTCTGTGTTTCCTGAAAAAGACAAAAAAACGGTTGTTTTCAATATTATTTTTTTCTTGTTGCATTTTATATTTTTAATCTAATCTTAGTTTTTCAAACTGCTATCCCAAATATCTCCCTTATTATCATCTCTTTTGATTAAAAATCCCCCCAGGAAAAGCGCATCAATTTCAGTTCCCATCATGCATTTATAAGCATCAAAAGGATTGCAAACTATCGGCTCACCTTTCACATTAAAAGAAGTATTAATCAAGACTGGAGTTCCAGAAATCTCTCCAAATTTTTTGATTAAATCGTAGTAATCTGGATTCATCTCTCTTTCTAGAGCTTGCAATCTTCCTGACCCATCAACATGAACTACGGAGGGAATCTCTTTTATTTTTTCTTTTCTTACTTGATAAATTCCTAGCATATATTGGGTTGGAATGGGTGGATTCTCAAGTTCAAAAAAATCATTGACATCTTCCATGCAAAGCACCGGGGCAAAAGGTCTAAAAGACTCTCTTTGCTTAACCACCTTATTTAATATTCCCTTCATCTCTGGTTCTTTTGGGTTGCAAAGAATGCTCCTAGCACCCAAGGCTCTTGGACCCCACTCCATTCGGCTATCAAACCAAGCAATCACTTTTCCATCCATGATCATTTGAGCAGCCCGCTCTATTTTTTCTTTCCTGGTAACTTTGTTATATGCTATCTTGTTTTTATTTAGAAAAAAATTAATTTCTGAATCAGAAAAACCTGGCCCTAAAAAAGGATTCTTAAATTTCTTTACTCTTTCCTTTTTCAGAATAGAAGTATAGGCATAAGCCGCGCAACCTATTGTAGAGCCACCATCTCCTGGGTCTGGAGGAATCCAAAAATCCTTAAAATCAGTTTTTTCCAATATTTTTCCATTAGCCACACTGTTCAAAGCACTTCCACCACTAAAAGCTAGATTTGAAGAACCTGTTTCTTTTTGAACAAAATTGAAAATATTAAAAAGAGCGTCTTCGTAAACCATTTGTAACGCTGCTGCTATATCTTTATGTCTTTGAGTCAGCTCTGTATCAGGTTTTCTAATAGAACCCCCTAAAAGATCACACATCTTTTGTGATGGCATTTTTTCCTTACAGCAATAATCAAAATAATCCATATCCATTTCAAAACTACCATCATCATTCAAGTTAATAATTTTTTTTAGCTTTGAGTAGTATTGATTCTGTTTTTTATCTTTTAATCCGTAGGGGCTTAGTCCCATAACTTTATACTCAGAATCATTGACCTTAAAACCTAAATAGGCAGTTATTGTGGAATAAAAAAGGCCCAACGAATGTGGAAAAGAAATCTCTCCTAATAACTTAACATCACTGCCCCGACCAACACCATAAGCGGTTGTTGTCCACTCTCCAACTCCATCAACAGTTACAATAGCTGCCTCATCAAAGGGGCTCGGTAAAAATGCCCCTGCTGCATGCGATAGGTGGTGATTTACGAACAGAACGGAGCCTTTATAATGAAGTCTTTTCTTTAAAAGGTGAGGGATTCTTAATTTCTCGGTAAACCATGATGGCATACTTTTAAGAAATATCTTGGTTGTTCTGGGAAATCCATCGATACACTGAGAGATAACACGTTCAAACTTAAGCACTGGTTTTTCGTAAAAAGCAATATAGTCTATGTCCTCAATAGATAACCCCTGATCTTGCAAGCAAAACTCTATGGCATTTTGTGGAAAACTTATATCATGCTTAATTCTTGTAAATCTCTCTTCTGCCGCCGCACTAACAACTTCGCCATCTCGTAAAAGACAAGCAGCAGAATCATGATAATAACAGCTTATACCTAATATATTCATAAAAAACTAAAACTGCTTAAAGTAATCGTCTATCTCTTCTTTTTGCTCAACCTTGCTCCAACTACCTACTTTCATTGGCAAGAATCTTTTTCTAAATATTTTTGCAAAAATTGAGGTTAAAGCAAGAACGGTAAAGTAGGCGAAAGCAAGCAAAACAGTATTTACAAAAGTAGCAATTAACTCTGCAAAAAACAGCATCCCTTCTTTAATTCTTTTTAAAAAAAATTTCATTTTTTATCCTACCAATTTTTAAATAAATAAGAGAGTAAAAGAGCAGTTGCAACGCCCAGAGCAACACAGACATAGCCGCACTCATACGGAATTTTATCAAAATACGCTAAAACGTTATACAAAATTATAGAAAACAGAAAAAAGGAAACAAAAAAACCTATCACCCTGCTGGTTCTTGATAATAAGCAATTATTATTTTTAGTTTCTCTGTTATTCATTCTTGATACCAATTCTATACAAAAAAACAAAAAAATTCAAATTCTTAGAATGAGTAAACATTTTTACTAAAAAGCTTTGGCAGATTAATATTTTAGCACTCTTGACAATGGTTTGCTAATTTCTTATACTTAGGCAAGTAATTTAAATCTATGAATGGTCTAAGTGATCGCCAAAAGATAATTTTGGAGCTTGTTGTGCGGGAACATATTCAATCCGCAAATCCAATTAGCTCCAAATTTATTGAAAAGGAGTATGATCTGGGGATTTCACCAGCAACGATAAGAGGGGAGATGTACGACTTAGCAGAGAAGGGATATCTTTTCCAACCACACACCTCTTCGGGGAGAATTCCAACGGACAAAGGATATCGCTTCTTTGTTGATCTTTTATCATATCCAGAAGCAAAGCATCTTGAGAAACAGCTAGAAAGAAAGATTAAACAGATGCAGAAAGAAGTGGCAGGAAAAGCTCATTTTATGAGAGAATTTACTCGTCTTTTAGCTCACAGTTCGTCAGCTCTTAGTCTTTCTTATTTCCCTCGTGAAAATATCATTTTAAAAGAGGGTTGGGCAGAGGTTTTTCGAGATCCGGAGTTTGAAGATGTTGAAAAAATACACGCTTTCGTAGATTTAGTTAATGACTTTGAAGAAAACATTGATGTTTTTTTGGGAGAAAAAGGTCCTGTTCGTGTTTACATCGGAAGCGAATCTCCTTTTTCAAAAAAACATGATTTCAGTATTTTAATTTCATCTTGTAATTTTTCAAGAAAAAAGGGGATTCTTGCTATTCTAGGTCCCAAAAGAATGGCTTACGACAAAAACATTCATCTGGTAGAGTCTATTATAAAAATACTAAAGGATTAAAAATGGAAGTAAAGAAGATAATTAAAGCATATAAAAGATGTAAAAAAGAAAGGGATGAGTACCTTGCGGGATGGAAAAGAGCAAAGGCAGATTTATTAAATTATAAAAAAGATGAAACAGATAGAACAAAAAAATTACTTGATATGGAGAAGTGCAGAATCCTTGCAAAAATAATTCCTATTCTTGATAATTTTAAACGTGCGGAAGAAGAAATCAAAAAGGGAGAAAGCGACAACGGAATAACAGAAGGAATTACACAGATAAAAAGACAATTAGAAGACTTTTTAAAGAAAGAAGGATTGGAAGAGATTTCTGCTACAGGAGAAGAGTTTGACCCTAATTTCCACGAGGCAGTAGAGATGGTAGACGGAGACAAAAAAGACAGTGGAAAAGTTATTGAGGAGATCGAGAAAGGTTACAAACTTGATGAAATAATTATTCGTCCATCAAAAGTAAAAGTTATAAAATAATAATAAGGTTTCAGGCGAAGGATAACGAAGGCTGAACCTCAAAAAATATGAGTAAAATATTAGGAATTGATCTGGGAACAACCTTTTCTGCAATGGCCGTTGTAGAGAGTGGTGAAGGAAGAATCATCGAAAACAAAGAAGGTGCACGAACAACTCCTTCTGTTGTAGCTCTCAGTAAAAAGGGTGAGCGTTTGGTTGGTACTATCGCTAGGAGACAACAGGTGACTAACCCTGAAAACACAATCTTTGCTACTAAGAGGCTGATTGGGAGGAGGTTTTCGGATCCAGAAGTTCAAAAAGAAAAAGATGGCCTTCCTTATCAGATAAGAAAGGAAGAAGGGGGAGAGGGAGTAGAAATCAAGCTAGGAGAGAAGTGGCACAAGCCAGCAGAAATATCTGCGATGATACTGCAAAAACTTAAAAAAGATGCTGAAGAAAAAATCGGAGAGGAAATTAAAGAAGCTATTATTACTTGTCCAGCTTATTTTGACGACGCACAAAGAAAAGAAACAAAAATTGCTGGAGAAATTGCGGGATTCAATGTTCGTAGAGTTATCAACGAACCAACAGCCGCTGCTCTTGCGTATGGATTAAATAAAAAGAAAGATCATCAGATCGTAGTTTTTGATTTTGGTGGTGGAACCTTTGATGTTTCAATTTTAGATATTGGTGAAGACACAATTGAAGTTAAGGGAACGAAAGGAGATAGTCATCTTGGAGGAGAGGACTTTGATAACCGAATCGTAAAATGGCTTATTGAAGAGTTTAAGAACGACAACGGAATAGATCTATCTAAAGATCCGCTTGCCCTGCAAAGACTTAAAGAAGAATCAGAAAAAGCAAAGAAGGAACTTTCCACAACTACGCAAACAGACATAAATATTCCATTTATTACTTCTGATGAAACAGGTCCAAAGCATCTTAATTATAGCCTCAACAGAACAAAGTTCGAGACCTTAACGGAGGATCTTGTTGAGAGAGCGATTAATCTCACCAAAGAAACCGTTGAAAGTTCAGGAATTAAAATAGAAGACATTGAGGAAGTGGTTCTTGTAGGCGGTCAGACCAGGATGCCTAAAGTTCAGGAGAAGGTGAAAGAAATTTTTGGTAAAGAACCAAGCAAGGAAATTAATCCTGATGAGGTTGTTGCTATCGGAGCAGCAATTCAAGGAGGAATTATGGGAGGAGATGTAAAAGATGTTCTCCTTTTAGATGTTATTCCTCTCTCTCTGGGGATAGAAACACTTGGGGGAAAGAACACTACTCTTATTGAAAAAAACACCACTGTTCCAACGCAAAAAACAGAGACGTTTTCAACTGCCGCAGACAATCAATCTTCTGTACAAATTCACATATTGCAAGGAGAAAGAACAATGGCAAGTGATAACAAGTCACTCGGTCAATTTATTCTTGATGGAATATCTCCAGCTCCTCGTGGAGTTCCACAAATAGAGGTTTCCTTTGATATCGATGCAAACGGAATTTTAGATGTTTCTGCAAAAGATAAAAGCACTGGGAAATCCCAATCTATTCGCATCGAAGGATCTTGCGGAATTTCTGATGAAGAAGTAAAGAGAATGAAAAGTGAAGCAGAAAAACATGCTGATGAGGACAAGAAAAAGGAAGAGTTGATTGATCTTCGTAATCAATCTGATCAAATGCTTTACACTTCAGAAAAAATGCTCAAGGATAATGCTGAAAAAATTTCCGAAGAAGAAAAAAATAGCTTAGAAACCTTAATCAAAGATCTTCGTGACTTAAAAGAAAGCGATGATGTCCAAAAGATAAAAGAGAAGGTGGAGGCATTAAGTCAAAAAACACAGGAAATAGGGAAGACTCTTCATGAACAAGCACAAAAGGAACAAGAAACTCAAACAAAAGAAAACGAAGGACCTCAAGAAGGAGAATACGAAGAAAAAAAGGATGACCAAGAGAACAACTAATGACTTTATTAAAATAATTTATGGAGGACTACTATCAGATTCTTGGTGTTTCACGCAGTGCGACAAAAGAAGAGATCAAAAAAGCTTATCGTAAACTTGCTCACAAGCACCATCCAGATAAGGGAGGAGACGAGAAGACTTTCAAGAAAATAAGTGAAGCTTATCATGTCTTATCAAATGAAGAGAAAAGAAAGCAATATGATAGATTTGGAAAAAGTGGTCCCGGAGCGGGAAATCAGCACCACAGTGACTTCGGTGGTTTTCAGGGAGATTTTGATTTTGGTGATATTTTCGAAGAGTTTTTCGGCTTTGGGAGCCGTTCAGGAGGTGGCAGAAAAAGAAGAGGTGAAGATATTAAAATTAATGTCACAACCTCTCTTGAGAAAATAATAAAAGACGAAGAACGAGTCGTAACACTTCGAAAAATGTTCCCTTGCGAACCTTGCCAAGGAGATGGGAGTGCTCCTGGAACAAAGAAAAAAACCTGTTCTACTTGTAAGGGCAAAGGAAAGGTTAGAAAAGAAGCAGGGAGCTTCTTGGGGTCTTTTGCACAAATAGCAGTATGTCCAGATTGCCATGGAGAAGGAGAAATTTCTGAAAAAAAATGTTCTTCTTGTCAGGGAGAGGGAAGGGTAGAAAAGGAAGAAAAAATTAAGTTTACTATTCCTGCTGGAATTGACTCAGGTCAAACTCTTAAAATTGCTCAAAAAGGAAACGCTGGAAGAAAAGGAACTCCCTCTGGAGATTTATTAGTAGAAATAGAAGTAAAAAATAATACTTCTTTCAAGCGCAGAGGAGAGGATCTTTTTTACTCTACTATAATAAGCTATAGTAAGGCCGCTCTTGGAGGTAAAATAGAAGTTCCACTTCTCTCTGGTGGTAAAATTTCCTTGAAAATACCTTCTGGAACAATATCAGGAAAAGTTTTTCGTATCTCAAAAAAGGGACTACCTCGACTTTCGGGTTACGGACAAGGAGATCTTTACGTCACTGTAAATATTGATGTCCCCAAAAAAATAAACAAAAAACAAAAAGAACTTCTAGAAAAACTACAACAAGAAGGGATTTAACTTTACAAAAAGAATAAATAGGGTAAAATGTAGCTGTATTTTGCCCCTGTAGCTCAGCCTGGCAGAGCAGCGGCCTTTTAAGCCGAGTGTCGTAGGTTCGAATCCTACCGGGGGCACTAAAAGAAAGGAGGAGTGGAGATGACATATCTTATAGAGCAATGGATAGTCAACATTTATGCCTATCATAAAGGAAGAGGGATTGGCATAAAAGGAAGAGAGCTTCTTTATATAAATAAAAAAGGACTAAAGGTAGTAGCTATGGAGATGACCCCTGCTGTTTTCTGTAGAGGGCAAGGAGTTAGAAAGACCAGAGCTTGTTTGACTTGTAATGAAATAGTAGAGCCAATAACCTTTTTCGTTTCCTCTATTTGGGAGATCGGCATTTGTCCTATTTGCAAAGAAATTGCAAAAATAGAAAAGAAGGAAATTCCGTCTTAATTACTGTAAAAAGATAAGCTTTACTTTTATCTTACTATCTGTTATAATTTAGACATGCACACTTGAAATGGAGGGATTAGCATGGCGAAAATAACTGCAAAAACATGGTTAAAATGGATACGCCAAGATGTTCAGAATTACCCGATTATTATCGGTTATCTTGAAAAAGAACTTGACCGTCAAGGTCTCACCTTGAAAGAGATTGGATCAAGTGAAAAAGAGATAGAAGATTTGAAAAACAAATCAGAACAACTTAGAAAAAAAGTTAATACCTCTCCAAAGGGATGATAAAAAAATTTTAGAAATTGTTATTGATTCTCTCAATGGCCCCGACTTTTACGGGGTTTTTCTTTTGTTCTTTTATGATATTATTATAACAAAAGTAAAATATTTAAATTATATGAACGAAAAAAACATGGAGTTTAAAAGATTTATCTCAGATGAAGAGTTAGTTCGAGAGGGATCAAGATATAGATTTCATAATAAAGATGAGAAAATTTTAATTCTAACAAAAGAGCAGATTGAAAAAGCAAGAAAAGAGATGAAAAAAAGCTTGGGCGAAGAGGAGCCCACGCAGGAGGATTTAGGCAAGCCCAAAGCTCGAACAGAGGAGGTGAACGGAAAAACTCTTGGGCGTCGAGAGTTTAAATATAACAAAAAGGGTCAGGTTGTTATGGAAACATTTACAAGAGCGGAAACAAAAACCGAGGAAAGAGATGCTCCAGATTACTCAATTAAAACCACATACGGGCCGAATGAAAAAGAATTTCATAAAGAGATTAAGTATTTTAAAGATGGAAAATCATACAACATTCAAAAACACTTCGATGAAAATGGTAATTTAATGGGAAAAGAATGGGAGATAAGAAAAGAAGGCACATCTTCTAGTTATCGAGGACAGGTAGTTTATAAAAACAGAGTTGATGAAAATGGTAGAATCATTGAAAGGATTGGGAAAATTACCGCACCTCAGTATTATGGAACAGAGGTAAACAAATACTCATATGATGAGAATGAAAGGCTACTTGCATGGAAACAAGACATCACCAAAAATCATCACAGCGGTAAACTCAAAGGAAAGGAGGTTACAGAAAATTATCTACACTTCGAAGATTATGACATGAGTGGAAACTTAAAAATGAGAGGAAGAAGGTACAAAGATCAAAGGAATAGTAACGTTGAAGAGACAGAACTTTTTTCCTACGACAAAGGAGAAAATTTAGTTGGTAAAAAGAAAATCATATCGGTTGACGAAAAAGATAAGTTTTTTTTCTACGATTATCAGCTGGAAAGAGAACAGGAATGACATTTCTGTAATCTGCTTACTTGACAAATTAAAATAAAAAGGTATAACTTTGAAAAGGAGGGATAGGTATATGGCGTACAAGGAGGAAGCTATAGTTTCTGTTAAAGATGTTGTGATCAATGGAGAGGTCGTTGAGGAAAGAGTTAAGGTTGTAACATATTTTCGCAGGAAGGGTTGTAAATGTAGTGCAAGCCCATATACAAACAGTTGTATCTTCTGTCAAGAATTGATTCTCCCTCTAGTTTGTGCAATTTGCGGATATTATTACTGTAGGTGCAGTTACGAAAAAGTAATCGATGTTACAGAGGGGATGAGGAATCCTTACTAGAAGACACAAAGATACTTGCCAGTTAAAATTAATTAGCTGGCATTTTTCTTTACATATAAAATATATTTGGTATAATAAAAAAGCTGAATTTCGCTTTCAGCGTGCACATTAATCAAAAAAAGAGAGGAGATTTTTTATGACGACTTACCAACCGAACGAAAATGAAATGCTTATTGAAGTTGTTCAGAGAATGGTTTTGAAGGCAGAAGAAAGTAGGGAAGTGGTTTTTGCCGAATTTAATGGTGTTAATCTCAAAGCTAGATTTGGAAAAGATAAGAACACAGAAATGCTGCGTATTCTTGAGAATTATAAAATTGAATTATCCAGAAGAAGAAGGAAGTGTTTTGCTTTTTCAAAGGAAGAAAGTCACATTTCTAGAATTGAAATGATTAAGGAGGATCTTTACTACGAGGTTAGTACATTAATGATCGAGCTTCACAAGCTTGATTTTCTAGACTTAAAAACCGTGATCCTATGGCTAGAAAGACTCCAAGAGGTGTCAGCCTACGAAGAAGTTATTCTTCCCGTGTCTGAAATCCTTCATTCCTTTAGAAAAAACGGATACTTCCCAAATGAAAATCCCAAAAACGAGTCTTACAAGAAGGATGAAGAGGCTTATGCTAGATGGGTTATCGGGCAAGCCTTAGGAGATTTAGAGTACTGCGGAAAAATTCATCAGATTATAAGATTGTTTACCACTGCATGGAAGACAAAGTTCGACTACGTCTAGAATTCTCTTCTAACTATTTGGCACTCATATTTTTTTGAGTGCTTTTTTTTGCTTTTTAAGCAAAGTTAAGTTATATTACTAAGATGAAGAAAAAACTTTTAAGTGGGATAATAATTTTTATTCTAATTGTTGTAGCAATTTTTGCTTATTTTGAAATTAATAGAGAAAATTATATGAATCATCTAGTTACAATTAATACAACTAAAGGAGAGATAGTATTTAAAACTTACCCTGAATACGCGCCAAAAACAGTTGATAATTTTATAGTATTAGCTGAGAAAGGCTTCTATAATGAAACGATCTTTCATAGAGTGATAGATGGTTTTATGATACAAGGAGGAGACCCTACGGGAACTGGGGCAGGTGGCCCAGGATACACCTTTGATGATGAGATAGATCCTTCTTTGGAAATATATAAAAACGGATACAATAAGGGCGTTGTTGCTATGGCAAACAGAGGGCCAGATACTCAGGGAAGCCAGTTTTTCATTATGGTTTCCGATTACCCTCTTCCTCCTTCCTATACGATCTTTGGTCAAGTTGTCTCAGGGCAAGAAGTTGCTGACTCCATATCACTTGTTGAAAAAAATGTAAATGACAAACCTCTTGAAGATGTAATCATTAAAGAAGTTTCTATAAAAAAACAATAAAAAATGAGAATCTTCCATCTATTCTTTAGAGAGGTGATGATGGTGCTGCTTTCATCTGTCGCTTTCTATTATTTTTTGACAGAACTATTAAAAAATAGAAATGAGCTTGTCCTGCTAATTTCACTGCTTCTTCTTTTCTACATTTACTCCTTGCTTAAAATTATACTTGCAAAACACAGGCAAAGAAGAGTGCCAAGTAAGATGGACCAAAGAATTAATTACACGATGATATTCCTTACAATAGTTACAATAACGCTTCTTTTCCTGATTAGAGAAGATGTTTTCCCTTCACTTTTTAGTGAAATAGCAAATATGAAACCCTTTGAGCAAGTAACAGCACTGTCACTTCTTCTTTTGCTTTTTTTCGCCGCTCAGCCAAAACTTGACAATCTTTTAGGGAAACTGCAAAGATAGTAAAATTATTCATTTTCACTTCGCCCTCTATAGGGCTTTCCTAGCTCTTCTCTGTCCTCTCTGAGCGTATCTAGTCTTTTTTTCTCATCTCTTTGCCTTTCTAGTTCACGCGCATACTCTTCTTCTCTTTCTTGTTTTAAAAATTGAAGCACCCTTTCATAGTTCTCTTCACCAATTAACCTTTTTGCAACTTCAGGATCTTCTACGTCTTTGACTAGATTAATTAAATCTTCTATAGTATTTTCATTTTTTTTTATAAAATCTCTTTCATTCATGTTTTCATTATAACATAATTATGATAACTTAAAAATCTGGAATAAATATTTTTTTATGATATCATATAAACATGCCTAGAAAAAAAATACCAACGATGAAGGGTCTCTTTATAATCCTAGCAGCAACACTAGTT
>PWNV01000013.1 GCA_003557645.1 Candidatus Nealsoniibacteriota bacterium | reverse complement strand
GTTAGGAAATGTCTTTGTTGGCTCGCCCTCTGCGAGGGCTCGCCAGCCGATTTTAAGCGCAAATTGGAATTTTTTATCTTTGCCCCGAAGGGGCTGGCCAAAAGCGGGCTTCCCGAATTTTCATTTTTAATTTTTAAGGAGTAATTATGAAATATTTTATCTACACTCGAAAATCAACGGACAGCGAAGAACGACAGGTTTTAAGTATTGAAGCTCAGATTGCTGAGCTAAAAGAATTTGCCGCCAAACTGGGCGAAGCCCAGAGTTCCGCTTTTAGCGGAACAAAAAAACTTGAAATCGTCCAATCCGAAAGGGTCGCTTCTGCGGGCGGGCGGAAGGGGGGTCTGGGGGGAATTCCGCCCGCCCTACAAATTTTGGGCGAAATCAGTTCGAATTTTTTCAAAAGCACACCGCTTTTGGAACATTTACTTTATTATTTGCTTGTGTTATATATAAATACAAGCATTAAACCAAACTAAAGTAACGTATGATTAACATTTTATCTCTCTTTAGCTCTTCTACTAGGTCCTTGGGAGTTGATATCGGAACGTCTTCTATCAAAATTGTAGAGCTGGCAAAAAAAGGGGAAAATATTTCTCTTGAAAATTACGGAGAAGTTTCTATTGAAAAAATATCTCAAAAGATACTTGAGGAAGGAAATAGGGGTGATTTTGGGATATACTCTGAGGAGATTGCGGAAGCAATTAAGAGTGTTTTAGAGGAAACGGGAATCAAGACAAAAGACTCTACCTTTGCTATTCCGGATTTCGTTAGTTTTTTTACTTCTTTTGACATTCCTGCGATGGAAGAAAGCGAAATAGAATCGGCTGTTCAGTTTCAAGCAAGACAAAGAATACCGCTTCCTTTAAGTGAAGTGGTTTTAGATTGGACGATTGTGGATCCCACTAACGAAGGATCAAAGGTTTTGCTCTTGGCTGTACCTAATGAGGCGATAGATAAATACAAAAAAATTGCTAAAGATTCGGGGCTTCGCTTTAGTTCACTAGAAGGAGAGATTTTTGGCTTGAGCAAGTCAATAGGAAGAAGAGAAAAAGGAGCAGTAATCGCTATTGATATCGGAATGTCAAGCACAACAGTTAACGTTACTAAAGAAGGAGTTCCCAGAATGAGTTACAGTTTAGATATATCTGGTAAAAGCTTTTTAGAAAGCATTGCTAATCATTTTAAGATTGACTATAATGATGTCAGAGGAGCAATCGAAGAAGATAAGGAAAAAGCTTTAAACTCTATAATCCCCTTGTTAGAATCGATTATTGGGAAAAGCAAGGAGATAGAGACTGAATATTTAAGAGGAAGGCAAGAAAAGGTAAGGAAAATTCTTCTTGCTGGAGGAATGGCAAATTTTCCAGGACTAAAAGAATACTTTCAAAAAAATACAGAGATTCCAGTAGAAATTATTAATCCTTTTGAAGATATTAAATACCCCAAAATTTTAAATAAAACATTATTAGAGATAGGTCCTTCTTATGCTGTTTCTGTAGGAATGGCACTAGGAAGATTTATCTCATAAATTTATATGGCAATAAAATTATCACCTAGAAAAGAAAAAATAATTGTTTCAAGCGAGTTTGGTATTTTGTTCGCTTTTTCCATTCTTCTCTTTCTTTTCGCTTCTACTAGTTATTTTTTACTGGACTATTTAAATAAACAAAACGAAGAGAAGATAGAAGAGGTAAAAGAAGCTATAAGGGATATAGATAGAGAGATTCCAGATTTTCGAATGAAGGAAGCGGCAGCAATGGAGTATGAAAAAATCATTAATGATTATATTCGAGTACAAGAAAAGAGAACCGTGATGGCGTCTTTTTTGAAAGCTTTAGAAAAAAGCACTCATTCTAACGTACAGATTCGAGAGGCGCGAATCAATGCGGATGAAAAAGTTGCTCGCATTGAGGGAGTTGCCCTTAATCTTGAAGTGTTAGAACAACAACATCACATATTTAGAAATCTTTCTCTCGTAAAGGGAGAGGAAGAGATGATAAATTCTGTAATGGAGGTGAATCTTCTCTCTTTAAGAGAAGAGGACACGGGAGAAAGAATCTTTTTTGAGTTTTCGCTTGATCTTAATCCTGAATTATTTGAAAACAGGAAAATAAGCGTGGATTAATTTAATAATAAAATATTTATGTTACGTGTTTTAATAACAACCGCTCTTCTTCTCTCCTCTATTGCAATATTTTTCTTGTTAAGCCTACCTCATTATGAGGCGTTGCAAATAAAGATGGTGGAACTGGAAGGAGAGCAGAAAAAGTTTGAAGCAAGAGATGAGTATGTTCAAGGGATAATGAACGTACATGCCGAGATTGACAGGCACGACGATGAAGTTAAAAAGATTAAAAACGCACTTCCCGATGACCATCATATACCCTCTTTGTTTTTAGCAATAAAAAAAATGGAGAGAGAAGCTGGAATTGGCATAGAGCATTTTGGATCTTTCACCACCAGAGAATCTAGAGCTATTCAGGGCTTACGAGAAACAGAGTTTAGCATTAACGGAAACGGATCCTACTTTAATCTACGCCGTTTTATTTATCATCTAGAAAACGGTAGCGGAAGAAGCGATGAAGAGACATCTATTGAATCTCTCTCGAGGGTTATAGAAATAGAAGAATTGGTTGTTTCTTACTTAGAAGGAAGAGAAGAAACCGGAAGTCCTCTAGCTTTTATTTTAAATGTAAAAACTTATTCTTACTAAAAAAAGAAACATGGGAAATAATGATCCTGTAGCGGGTAAAAACAAAAAATTAATGTACGTCCTCCTAAGCACCTTTATTGTGATAGGAGTTGTTGCCATGGTTTTGTGGCAGCACTTTTTCTTGATGCCTCCGATGGAAGAAATTCAAGAACAAAGAGTTCCCACGATAAACGTAGAGTTTCTTACAGGAGATTACCTTGGTCAGCTTGATTATTTTGAGATTATAGAATTTCCGGAAGACGATGTCATTGGAAGGAGTAACCCATTTAGTCCCTGGACCATAGAAGAAGATGATGAAGAAAATGAGGAAGAGGTAAACGAAAACTAACTATGAGCACCCTCATTCAAAGATTATTAAAAGAAGGCATAATTGACAAAAAAGAAGCAATTGTCTTTGATGCAGAAGTTAAGAATTCAGGAAAAAGAGAAGAGGAAGTTATTTTAGAAGAGGGGGTGGTTTCAGAAAAGTTTTTATTTAAGCTTAAAAGCAAAGCAACCAACATTCCTTTTCGTGAAGAGATTGATATAGAAAGTATCGGAAGTGTTCTTCCTGATATATTAAAGTTAATTCCAGAAGACTCTGCAAAATATTATAAAATGGTCCCCATGGGAAAAGATGGAGAGACGATAGAAATAGGAATGGTGTATCCGGAAGAAGTAAAAGCACAAGAAGTACTCAAATTTGTTTCTCGAAGAGGGGGATTTTCTTATAATATTTTTCTTATCACCCCCAGCTCTTTTAATAAAATACTAGAACAGTACAACGTATTAAGAAAAGAGATGGGAACGGCGCTGGGAGCGATAGACAGAAAAGATTTGGAAGATGAAGAAGAGCTAAGGAAAAAAAGCAAAAAAAATGTTGCTGATTTCCAAAGAATGGCGGAGGAGGCTCCAATTGTGAGAGTGATGTCGGTTATTTTACGAAACGCCGTTGAAGGAGAAGCTTCTGATATTCACGTTGAACCGGGAAGAGAAAAAGTGAAAGTTCGTTTTCGTGTAGATGGTCTTTTGTACTCTTCTATTCTTCTTCCTCTTAAAACCCATGAAGCTATTGTTGCAAGGGTAAAAATTCTCTCAAGATTGAAAATTGAAGAAAGAAGATTGCCTCAAGACGGTAGGTTTGTTTCCAAGTTTGGAGAAAAAAATGTTGACTTCAGAGTCTCTACTCTTCCGACTACTTTAGGAGAAAAGGTAGTAATCAGAGTGCTTGATGAAGAGAGCAACATAGACAAGGTAGAGGAACTTGGAGCAACAGGGAAGAGTGCTGAAGATATTAAAAAAGCATCAAAGAAGCCTACAGGAATGATTCTCTCTACTGGTCCTACTGGCTCAGGTAAAACAACAACTCTTTATGCTTTGCTCAATGTTTTAAACAAGGAGGAAGTAAATATTGTTACCCTTGAGGATCCGGTAGAGTACTTTATTGAAGGAGTAAATCAATCACAAGTTAAGCCTGAGATAGGATATGGATTTGCTCAGGGACTAAGGCAGATAGTAAGGCAGGACCCGGACATTATCATGGTTGGTGAAATTAGAGACGAAGAAACGGCTGAGCTTGCCATCCACGCAGCGCTTACAGGACATATTGTGTTATCTACTTTACACACCAACGATGCAGTAGGAGTTATCCCGAGATTAGTTGATATGGGAATTAAGCCTTTCCTTCTTACACCAGCACTGAATATGGCCATTGCTCAAAGGCTGGTAAGGAAGTTGTGTAATATTTGTAGAGAAGAGTATGACCCAGTGGAAGAAGTAAAGGAGATGATAAAAAACGAACTGAGGGAAGTAGATTCTAAAAATATGAACGATCTCAACATTACCTCTTTTAGGCTCTTTAGACCTATAGGATGTAATAAGTGCGGATCAAGCGGTTACAAGGGAAGGATCGGTATCTTCGAAACTCTCACCATGGACGACAAGCTTGCGGATGTGGTCTTGGAGAGTACAAGTGAGAGCAAAATAAAGAGAGAAGGAAAAAGGCAAGGAATGATAACCATGCGACAAGACGGCATGATAAAGGCGTTAAAAGGAGAAACTACGATTGAAGAAATAATAAAAGTAACCAAAGAAACAACATAATAAACCTATGATTGATTACAAGGAAAAAATAGAAGAACTGCTTTATATAGCAATGGAAAGAGGTGCTTCTGATCTTCATGTTTCCGTTCCTCATCCCCCCATTTTAAGAATTAACGGAAGTCTTGTTAAAATAAAAGGTGAAAATGAGATTAGCAAAGAGGATGCAGAAGAACTTGCTTTTACTCTTATGAATGAAGTTCAAAAAAAAGAGTTTCAAGAAAAGAAAGAGATTGACTTTTCTTACTCTATTAATGATAAGGCAAGATTTAGAGTGAATGTGTTTTATCAAAGAGGTAATATTTCCTTTACGATGAGACTGGTTCCTTTTCATGTAAAGACACTTGCAGAACTAAATTTTCCAGAATCACTGTACGAGTTCTCTGCCGCTGCTCAAGGCTTTGTGGTTGTCACGGGTCCTGCCTCGCACGGAAAGTCCACTACTTTAGCTGCTTTAATTGATAGAATAAATAAAACCAGATTTGATCACATTGTAACAATTGAAGATCCAATAGAGTATGTTTTTCAGGACGATAAATCCCTCATTAATCAAAGAGAGATAAAGCAAGATGCGCTTTCTTTTTCCGGGGCACTAAAATCAACTTTTCGACAAGATCCGGATGTTATTATGATCGGGGAAATGAGAGATCCAGAAACAATTTCTACAGCGATTACCGCCGCTGAGACCGGACACTTGGTTTTTTCTACACTGCACACAAACTCTGCAAGTCAAACAATTCACAGAATCATTGACTCCTTCCCCCCTGATCAGCAGAATCAGATCAGTGCACAGCTCGCAATCTCTCTTAAGGGAGTTATTTCCCAGAGATTAATCCCAGCGATAGGTGGAGGAATGGTCCCTGCTTATGAAATAATGAAAAACAGTTTTGCCGTTTCTAATCTGATTCGTAGAAATCGTGTCCACGAAATAGATGCATTTATTGAAACTTCTTCCAAGGATGGAATGATAAGCTTGAACAAATGCTTAGCAAAGCTGGTGGCGGAGGGAAAAATATCACAAGAAAATGCACTTGCTTATTCTTTAAATCCAAGTGCATTGGAAAAAATGGTTTAAAAAAAGATATGCAATTTAATTATCGAGGAAGAGACAAAGAAGGAAACCTTAAGACAGGGACTATTGAGGCCTCTTCAAAAGGTGCTGCTATTTTAAAACTGCAGGACATGGAACTGTATGTGACGTCTTTGCAAGAAGAAAACGTCCCGTTTTATAAAAGCAAGATTAATCTCCCTCAGAAAATTTCTCAGATTGAGATAGTGGTTTTTTCCAGACAGTTAGCAATAATGCTTCAGTCAAAGATAACGGTAGTGGAATCTTTAAAGATTATCTCTAAGCAAATTACAAATGAAAGTTTTCGAGAAAAGATAGAGGAGATAACAGACAATGTGGAGGGAGGAGTTCCTCTTTCAAGGGCTTTTCGAAAGCACTCTGATGTGTTTTCTCCGTTTTATGTAAGTATGATGGAATCGGGAGAAGCGTCTGGTAAGTTAGCTGAATCCTTAGACTATCTTGCTACTCAGCTTGAAAAGAATTATGAGTTTCGAAAGAAGATGATTGGAGCAGTTACTTATCCAGCTTTTATCATTGTTGTTTTTAGTGCGGTATTAACATTTTTATTTCTTTTCGTTGTTCCTGAGCTTGTGGAGATGCTAGAGGATTTTGATGCTGAAATACCCTTTCTTACTAGAGTAGTGATATCTGTCTCCAGTTTTCTCCAAAGCTGGTGGTGGATGGTTGTTCTAGGATTATTTTTCCTGGTTTCTGCTTTTTTACGCTTTATCAAAACCAGGGATGGAAAGGAATTATTTGATACCTATATTTTAAAGATACCTATTTTGGGATTTCTTTTTAAAAAAATATATCTTTCTTACTTTGCAGAAAGCATGGCAATCTTGATGGAGAGTGGTCTTAGTATTGTTAAAGCTCTTGATATTACAGAAAAGGTAGTTGGGAATGCAATATACCAAGATATTGTTCGAGAGATTAAAAAGGAAGTGAAAGGAGGAAAAGATATTAGTTTTGTCCTTGAAAGGTACCCTGATTATTTCCCTGGACTGTTTATTCAGATGGTTGTTGCTGGAGAAAGGAGTGGAGAGATGAGTTTTTCTCTCAAAAATGCTGCTAAATTTTATAAAGAAGATGTAGAAAGAAGTTTAGAATCTTACGTAAAACTTACCGAGCCGATACTTATTATTCTTCTTGGAGGACTTGTTGGATCGCTAGTCTTGTCAATCTTGTTACCGATTTACAATATAGGTCTTGCAATGTAGTTATTGACGAATTTTCTTTTAAGTGATACTTTGAAGTTAGATAAAAAAAGGTCGTATAAAATAAAATTACAACTATGATGAAAAAAGAAAAAGGTTTTACTCTTATCGAGCTTTTAGTGGTGGTTGCTATCATTGCTATTTTGAGTGGTATTGCTTTTATCTCCATTCAAGGAGCTAGGCTTAGAGCGTTTGATACGCAGATAAGGTCTGAGCTTTCTCAGGTAAGAAGTAATGCAGAGATGTGGTACTATCAAGATGCGAGAGGATCTTATGAAAATTACGACACCAGCTCTGGATGGGAAACGATACGAGGTAAAATTCCTGGTTGCAGCCAGGCTCGATTGGACGATGACTTTGATGTGACGGATTCGACCATTTATCAGCTTGAAATTGCAACAGGGGCTTCCCCTCAAGACTATATCGCCTGGGCGCCACTTTGTGCTGATGAAGATGATCAAATTTATTGTATAGACGCTGAAGGAAACTCAGTGGCAGTTCCAGACGCTAACATAACGGCCATAGAAACCGATCTTGATTGTCTTGCCACCCCTTAAGGCATAAAACAAGATTGAAAATAAGAGGCGAGAATCGTTTTACTTCTCGCCTCTTTTTGTTTATAATAAAAATACTTTATTCATAAGTATAGTTTTTAAATAAATACATGAATTTTAAAAATATATTTTTTCTTTTAATTGTTTTTTTAATTATTTTTTTTCCTGGAAACGAGGTGATAGCCTGTTCAGGGGTTCAGATAGGAAGCCAGTGTTGGATGGATAGAAACTTAAATATTAATACGGGAAACAGTTGGTGTTACAACAACAACTCTTCAAATTGCAGTACTTATGGAAGACTTTATGATGGAAACACAGCTCTAAGTGTTTGTCCTTCTGGCTGGAGATTGCCCACTCACGGTGATTGGGAAACCTTAAGCAGAGATACTAAGAGCGGTGTTTCTGCGCTAAAATCAACACAGTGGATGGGGCCTGACTGGATTCCTGGAACTAATACTACTGGATTTACTGCTCTTCCTGGAGGGGTTCGACACTTAAACGGTACTTATGAATATGGGTTACTTGGAAATATTTCAAATCGAGGTTATTGGTGGACCTCTACTCCATATCTTACAACTGCTTTAAGATATTGGGTAATTACTTGGGCTAATAGTATGTGGGACTCTGGAGGACATAGATCCTTGGGGATGTCAGTTCGCTGTATTCAAGGAGAAGGAACAGCTCCTCCGCCACAACCAGATCCACCCCCACCTACTCCTGGGAATGTTTCTTGTAATGCAACTTCTCAGAGCAGAATAAATGTTTCCTGGTCTTCGTCATCTGGAGCAACTGGATACAGAGTTTATCGATGTTCTGGTTCATGGTGTACGCCAACTTCCTTGGTTCGAACTACCTCTAGCACTTCTTGGTCTAACACGGGACTTAACTCTGGAACTACCTATCGCTATAGAGTAAGGGCGTACAACAGCGCTGGAAATAGTGGTTACAGCTCGATTGCTACTTGTACCACTCATTCGCCGGCACCCTCGCCCCCACCTACTCCTAGTAATGTTTCTTGTGATGCAACTTCTCAGAGTAGAATAAATGTTTCCTGGTCTTCATCATCTGGAGCAACTGGATACAGAGTTTATCGATGTTCTGG
>PWNV01000010.1 GCA_003557645.1 Candidatus Nealsoniibacteriota bacterium | reverse complement strand
GAGTGGCAGTAAGGGTAACCCTTGTTCCTTCGCTATAGGTTTCACTAAAACTGCTGGTGTAATTTCTGTTAGGAGGATTTACATTCACTGTTCCTGATCCTGAAATATTACCTGAAAGAGTGTAGTTAGTAGTATCTTCCTCTTCAAACACGGCTGTTACACTTCTGTTTTGATCCATAGCTAGAATACAACTTCCCGCTCCACTACAGTCTCCCGACCACCTTACAAACTCATAACCAGAAGAAGGGGTGGCGGTAAGGGTAACCCTTGTTCCTTCACTATAGGTTTCACTAAAGCTACTGGTGTAATTTCTGTTAGGAGGATTTACATTCACTGTCCCTGATCCTGAAATACTGCCTGAAAGAGTGTAGTTAGTAGTATCTTCCTCTCCCATTGCCTTTAGAGCGTCAATTCTTCCTTGTCCTTGAGTATCAACGTCTTCCCCTAAGTCAATTGACGTATTACGCAAAATATTCTTTATCTCTTCCGGTGTAAGAGAGGGGTTTTGCTCAAGCATTAAGGCAACTACTCCAGCAACATGAGGGGCGGACATTGATGTTCCTGTCTTTAAACCATATTTATTATCTAAAATAGGGCTCCTTATGGCTGATCCAGGAGCAACAACATCTGGTTTTGACATCCCAGCAACCGGCCCTCTGGAAGAATACCACGCTACATTATCACCTTTATCGGTTGCTCCAACCGTTATCGCTTTTTCTGAACTTCCAGGTTGTCCGATCGTTCCTTTACCAAACTGTCCACTGTTTCCAGCTGATACAGCCGCAACAACACCCTTCTTAACAACATTATCTACTGCTACCGACAAGGGGCTGTCTGGTCCTCCGTCCCCACCAAGGCTTAGATTAATAATATCAGCACCATCTTCAACTGCCCGATCCATTCCAGCAATTACATCATTTATGGAACCACTCCCATCAGCTTCCATAGACTTATAGGCAAGAATACTAACACCCGGAGCTACTCCGTCAATAATACCAGCAACGTGTGTTCCGTGTGAGTTGTCATCCATCGGGTCGTTGTTGTTATTAACAAAATCGTACCCTCCTATGACCTTTTCGCAGTTTCCCTCTAAAAATTGATTCCGAGTACAACTTCCAAAAGCAGAATGGGTATAATCTACTCCCGAATCAATTACAGCAACAACTACCCCTTCTCCTGTATATCCTTCTCCGTATTCCCAAACCTTATCAGCGTTAATTAAAGGAACAGAGTCGTCTAAATGAATATGAACTTTCTCATTAGAATGGATTCTTTCAACAAAAGGAAGCTTTTCGAGTCTTGAAGCTTCTTCTTCTGATATATTTAAGGAAACGCCGTGAAAGACATTTTGAAATCGCCCCATTTCTATATCTTCAAAATCTGGGAAAAGATTTTTTATCTCAGAGATGTGAGATGTGAAATTATTTTGAAAAGTAGTACGTCTCGTTTCAATCTCCCTTCTCGCTACTACTTCCGTGAAAAGTGTTTCTATTTCTTTTTCTATGATGGAAAAAGGTTCTCCTTTAAACTGTATTATGTATCCTTCGTGCCCTTTATCCTCTACAGGTTGTATTGAGTATTCTTCGCAAGTTGCTTCATCGACAAGAGTTATTCTATACTCTTGTGAGTATACGCATAAACTCTCTGTGTCTGTATTCCTCTTTATCCTTTCATAAATTGCTTCGATACGATCCTCTATTCTTTCTATCAATCCTGATAATTCTTGACTTACAGCCTTCTCAGATCCTTGTATGAGTTCATTTAATTTAACTCTTGTTGATGGTCCTACAACTCCTGTTCCTGATGTAAGTCCATGACCTGCAAGAACTTCACTTGCATATTTTTCTTGAAACCTTGCAACAGCATCCCGAGTCTTAGGTCCAAAGTGATCAGTCTCATTTCCTGGTGATCCTGGGCCAGTTGTTGCAATCCTTGTTACAGGGTCACTATTTAAAACTATCTGTAAATACTCTACGTCTCTTCCTCTTGCTCCCTGTCTTAGACTTTCTTTGAATTGAAAGTCTAAAGGGACTCCCTCTATCGAGCGACTAAGAAAGCTTCTTATCGTATCAATCTCATCCTTAGTATCTTGCAATCTCTGCAATCTCTGAAGGTTCTCTTCCATCGCACTAACGGGCAGTATTAAAACAAAAGTGATTATTAAAGTAAATATTACTTTGACGTATTTATTCATATCTTTTTAAGTTATTAATAATGTTCCCAGTTTTTTTCAGTTTACCAAAAAAGAAGAAAAAAACAAAATTGTTTTGAAGAAAACATGATTGTTAAACAATCTTGCTTAGATCGCCGTTTAGTATGATGGGGTTCATGGCTGTTATTTCACTTTTGTAATAAGGTATTTCTGGGACAGGGTTTAATAGAAAGATTTTCTGGTTAAGGACATGAGCAAACCCAATCTCTAGAAAGGTGTTTCCTCCTATATAGTTTTTGATGCCATTTTTATCAAGATTTAAAACAAGAACAGCATCTGCTCCCTGCATTGCTTTCCAAAATTCACGAATGGCATCTTTATTGTTTTTTTGATAGATTTTTATTTTCTCAATCTCGTCCTCACTTTTCCCAATCATTGCCTTGTGCAAGTCAGTAACAAAGCCCTCATGCCCAAAATCTTGCAGCTCATTGCAAGTTTGAAGCATTTTTTCGGTAAATTGCATTGATCCTATTACTCCTATTTTCATAAATAAAATATTTTTGCTTTATTGTCTTTTATTAGAAATTAATGCAGTAATATATTCCTTAAACTTTAACTGATCCTTAATTGGATTATTTACTTCGATAGCGATGACTTCTCCAAAAACAAATGTAGGAAGATGCTTTAGATATTCAAAATCTTTTATACTTTTTACGTAGTGAAGATCTTCCATCTCCTCAAAAGAATATCCACTCAAATGATTGCACCTGAAAAGTTTTTTATTGTTTCTTCTATTATAGACGTATTCATAGTCAATTGTTTTTCTGTCTTTTTGTTTTTGATAGTGCGCTAAATCAACACAAAATCCACCGATTTTTTCAACTTTTACATTTTTAGCAACCTCATTGTCAGTGCTCATTTCTAAAAAAAGATTTTTGTAAAAGCCTTTCCACTTAGAAAGAACACCGAAATCACTTTCATGAATTGTAAAATACCTAGTTTCGTATTTTTTAAAAAGGAACTCTATCTCTTCTTTTTTTACATCCTCCCCGATGTGAACAAGCGGTATCTTTTCAATTCCTGCCTCTTCTATCTTTTTATAGATTTCTTTTCTATTCTTTAAAGAGATGTGCTGATGAAATAAAGCGACTGTATTAATTCCCTCCTCTTTTACTTCCTTTAGTCTCTCTACGCAATGACTATAATTTTCTCCAGTAATACTTAGAAGCAATCTTTTTTTAAAATTTTCCATAAACGTTACCCATTTTTCTTTGCTCTATTAAAAAGTTATTTTGAATAAAAACTACGTCACCTTTTTCTTTTCAGAAAATAAAATAAAGCAAGAATAAAATAAAGTGTAAATGTTATTAAAATAAGTATCTGTCCGATAATCAGAGAAACATCGCTAACGGTTATGAATTTAATCAATATAATTAGGATAGCCGTATAGCGAATACTCATTCCAAAAAGAGAGATGTCTCTCGAAGATTTTGTGCTATAGATTCTTCTTATCTGAAAAATAATATCAACATTTAGTCCGAGATAAGATAAGATTGTAAGAACGTCCAAAAATTCCATTGATATTTAGATTTTTAATTAAAATGAAACAAGTATAGTTTCTTTGTATTTAAACTTACCCGGTAAATAAATTACTTATTTTAATTTTTCAAACATTTCTTCTGGAGAAGTTATAACTTCCCTGAAAAGAACTTTTCTACACAGTTCTTCATCTTGATCACTTAGTGCGTAGATCGGCTTATTCATAGCAACGGCATATCCAATTTCTAAAGTAGTGCTATTTCCAGAATAACCGTCCTTATTAAATACAAAAACTACGTCTGCCATTTTTATCTTGTAAAAATGGTCATGAGTTAAGCCAAGAGCAATGAATTCTTGATATTCTTTAGATAAATTTTCCCACTCTTTTTGTCCGGAGTGCAGGTATGGCTCATAAACTGTAACTCCCCTTTTCTTTAATTCTTCGGAAAATTTTCTTATTTCTGGTTTAAAACGACGACTACCACAGATAACAATTGTTTTCATAAATTATTTATTATTCTCTCTTTCTTAACTATGCCCGAACTGCCTCTGCTCGAACCGTCTTTTTTTTCTAATAACCTTATTCTTCTGGATATATTTTTATATAATCAAACCTATTTTCTGGATACTCTATTATTGTTTTCCCTTCCCTAAACTCTATTTCATCTATCACACCTCCTCTTTGCGCGAAAAATAGAAATCCTAAAATCATTAGAATAACAGGGGAAAACACGATAATAATAATAATTAGCCAAAACCACCATTTTTTATATACAGGACTACAAGAATTATTTTTCTTCTTTTTTTCGCTCCCTTCTCTATCGCTTGGTATTATAAACATAGAGATAAGGTAAATAATCAAAAAAGGAACAAAGGCTGTAAAAACAAGAACAAGAAGCCCAATGATTCTCAAAAGGTTTGAGTCAATGTCAAAGTATTCTCCCAGCCCACCAAATATACCAGCAATTATTCTATCTTCTTTACTTCTATATAGTTTTTTCTTCATATGAGTTTTATTATTTTCTTTTTCCTATAATAATCTCGTGAAGTGCAAAAAGTACAAAACCAACTCCAAGACCAATAAATAGTCCCGCCATAAGATTTCCAAAAAGGAAACCGAATCCCATTCCTCCTAGTACTCCAGCAGGAATAAAAAGACCCCCCGGAGAATCATTGTCTTCTTTAATCTCTTTTTTTATCTTTTTAAGAATCTCTTCCTTTATCTCATTCTTAATTTTCTCTATATCTTTTTCTTCCATATTATTTTTATTAAATTTATACTTTAAAAATTATATCACAAAACAAAAGTTCACGTAAATTTTGAAAACTGTTAATAAGTGAGATGCAATCAAGCCTAAATTAATTTTTACAGGAAATTTTCCTTAATTTTTTCCCTTGCCAATACTCATAAAACGGTCCAAAAACCATTCCTGCTAAAAACCAAAAAACAAATTCTTCAATCGGTATAGAAAATATGCGAACGTTACTTAGGGTTTCAAAATAATAAACTTTATCTATCCATTCAGAAGAAAAAGCTATGATTGTAAAATAAAAAAACAATGAGATTACCATCATTAAAAAACCGCTTAGTAAGCCATTTAGGAAAAGATCCCTTCTAAAGTAAAAAATTGTACCAGCAGCTATAATCATTGCTATTGTGCTTGCCCAAAAAGAAGTTAATCCCACTCCCCAAAAAAGCCATGCAGTAAAAAAAGCAAGCAAAAGAAGTATTGTGTTTTGATCCGGATAACGAACATTTTTCATTCTTGTTTTGTAAAGGCGCTTCTTAAATAATATTTCATAAGCAACTGCCATTATTCCACCACTTCCAAATCCCATCAAAAAGTCTTCTATCCCCACCTTTGTTCCTGTTAACGTTATCGGCCTCCACCAATCTACAGTCCACCAATAATGTGCGGTAACGACACTTATAATTCCTATTAAAAGACTCATAACTATCATCTCTTTTCTCGCGTCTTTTCTTGCAAGGAAAAATATGATCCAAATAATTAAAAGAACAATTGTACTTGCAAGATATGCTATTGATTCCATCATATAAAATAACTTTATTGATTTTTTCTTATAATTAGAAGAGTGCGCAGTTTTGTAATTACCCTTTACCCTAAGAAGTTATTACTTTACTGCCTCTATTCCCTTTTTTGTTTTTTTCGGAAACTGCTATTTTAAAAAAAAGATAATCTATTCTCTCTAAGGGCCTTAAGCTTTCTACTGGCTTCAATTATTGAATACACCGATTATAAGAAGTAATTTGGTTATTATATTCGTTCATCAAATGCTCAGTTTCTTGGAGTGTTTCGTTGTATCGATCCACCAACTCATTGTATTCGTTCATCTCTCTCACATACTCCGGAGAGCGTCTGGTATGTCGCTCAAGTCTCATACTTTTCCTTTTCAACTCCTCAGCCCAATCTTCCAGTAATTGTTTTTTTTCATTAATTTGTATTAGCAAAGATTCATCTATTGATGGACAGTCCGATACCGGACGTCCAAACTCTTGAACCGCCATCCAAACCAAATAACCTCCGTAGATATCTTTTTGCACCGCCACTCCAATCTCTGTAAAGCTGTCATTCAAAATATTGGCTCGGTGTCCCGGTGAATCCATCCATGCTTGAACTAGAACTGCATCATTTTCATAGTTTCCGAGAGCCAGATTCTCACCCATCACAAGAAAATCATATCCAGCTGCATCTGTAAAATCAGACGGCCCCTTGCCCGTAGGCGATTCGTGAGCAAAATATTGAAGTGCAAACATATCTTCTACTTTCATCTCAGCCGCATCTCTAAGAGAAAAATCGGAGGAAAGCGGCTCTAATCCATACTCCAATCTGTGTACATTCGTCTCTGCGATAATACCCTCCACCGTCAAGTTGGAAACAGTAATCTGCTCTGTCGGTCCGCGCAAAGGAGACGGAGCAATAACTTCCTTGGATGCCGTCTTCGCTGGTTCTATATTTTCATCAAGAGAGGATACATTATTTCCTAAACTGCTATTGTAATAATAAAATACTACGCCAGTGAGACATACAAGGAATAAAACTGTTAAAATTCCTGTTGTTGATGTTTGTTTTTTTATAAAATTATTGTTCTTTATCTTTTAATACTTTTATTTCTTTTTCCAGGGCATTAACTTTCCCCAGTGCGGCTATCGCAAAAACAAAGGCGATTGGCGCAAGTGCTGCTAAAAATTCCAATCGAAGGGCCAGGGTGAACGTCCATACTTTTTTGTTGATAAAATACCATTGGCTGTTAAAAGTGATTGAACTGCCTCACCTTCTATTTTGCTTTTTAATCTTATTAAATGAACAAATTTTTTCTTTTTTGAAGACATGATATTTTTATTGAAATAAGAAATAGAGAATATCTTCACCTTCTAGTAGAGAGCTAGAAACTTTAATGAAAATCTTTTTTTCTTAAATGCTTATTAAAGCTCAAAACACTTTTAGTGTGAAAAATCCATATGAAAAACACCATCATCAGGGTCATATATTATTGCAGCTTCTGTTCCATCCCCATTCCAGTCACCCAAAAGCGGAGTCCAGTTAGTGTTTCTTGGTCCAAAGCGAATGGATTCAGCAGTAGTTCCATCTTCATTAAATCTTCCTAGATGAAAAACACCATCACTGGGATCATATATTACTACAGTATCCACCCCATCCCCACTCCAATCACCTGAAAGGGGGATCCAGTTAGTGTTTCTTGGTCCAAAACGAACAGTATTAGCAGTAGTTCCATCTTCATTAGATCTTCCCAAGTGGAAAATACCACTATCAGGATCATGTATTCCTATGGTATCTGTTCCATCCCCATTCCAGTCACCCAAAAGCGGAGTCCAGTTAGTGTTTCTTGGTCCAAAGCGAATGGATTCTACTTTCGGACTGGGATCAGGCTCTGGTTCCGGTTCAGGCTCTGGCTCCGGTTCAGGCTCAGGTTCTGGCTCTATTTCTGGTTGATAACCAACCTTATGCACTTTTAGCATTGTTGTTGGTATTGGTTCGTTGCAAACTCTTTCCAGTGAACCAGAGTGCTTTGGTAAAGATTCCCATTTTAGGATATAGTCCGCATCTGTAATACTTTTTCCTTCTCTTTGTCCTTCAAACCAACTAAAAATTCTCATTGAGAAGCTATCTCCTTCAGGAGTTGTGCAAGTATGCTCTATTTCAAGATCATAACGAGGTCTTTGTGGTACAGGACTAGGGCTTCCTATTGGCTGTAAGGTATCAGAATCCAAAGTCCAAATACCGCTACCCTCTACCCAGTGATGATACTGTTGAGTTAAATTACCATCTTCATCAACTTCAATAGGTAAAATAGTTACTTTAAAAACTCCCAAAGGACTCTCTATTTCCCATCTATCATTCCAGTCACTTGTTTGATATTTTACCCATTCACCATTTTCAAGTCTATTATTATAGAGTTGTGTTTTCCCTTCTTTGTCGTACTTGATATAGGAAACAACAGGTCTGTTAAGATTATCAAATCCAACCCTAACATTTCCATTGACCATACCACTATTAATAGGAACAGGGTCTATAATTTCCGCATTGTTGATAGTAATTGGCAGCTCAATCGGCTTTCCGTAGCTTGTTCTCCAGTTTTGCATGTCACTACTTTGTGCATAAGAAATGCTACGACTACTTTCTACGCCTCCGCCCCCTTCGGCCTGCCTCCAAAGCCATGCTAAATGATAATTGCCATCTTTATCTTTTTTAGGACTTGTAAAGCTAAAATAAGCATTCATTGTTTGAGATTCAATTGTATCGTGAATATAGAACTTACCTTCCTCTCTGTGATAATAAGAAACACCTGTCATTTCTTTTTTATCTGACCATTTACCAGTAAAAATTTCCCACCGGCTGCTCAATGAATAATCATATATTTTATCAGTAGTTCCTGAAACATGATCATTTTTAAGATGAAACTTCCTTCCTTTAAAATCGTATAATCCGACCGTGTCTATGCCATCATTATTCCAATCACCTACAACTGGATACCAATCTGAATTTGTTGGTCCAAAAGAAATATCTATTGTCTCAGGATTATCTGTAAGAGACCTCGCTAAATGAAAATTACCATTTTCTTTATGATAAAACCCTACTGTATCCTCTCCATCCCCATTCCAATCTCCTGTAATAAGGTGCCATTGATTCAAGTTTACGTTTTGTGGTCCGAATCTCATAGTTATATCCTTTTCTGATCCTGAGATACTACTTAAAAGAGTTTGAGTGGTTTTATCATTATCTCCTACCGTGACCGTGCCTCTGCAGTATTCAAACACTCTGTCACTGGTTAAAATTAATCCTTGGTATGTGTGTTCTCCTGGAGTATTTTGTCTGGTTGTCCACTCGTAAGAACAGTCTTCTGCAAAGCAGCGCTTAGAGGATCTTTCCCATTCTGTATCGTCTTGATGACGATAATACAAATACCCCGTAACGTCATAGCCATCTATTTTTACGGTGAAGAACTCTCCTTCTCTAACACTGCTAGGAGTGATGGATAAAGAGCAGCCAGAAGAAGGGTCTCCATCTTTTTCAAATACGGCTGTTACGCTTCTGTCTTGATCCATAGTTAGAATGCAGCTTCCCGTTCCACTACAATCTCCCGACCATCTTACAAACTCATAGCCAGACGAAGGAGTGGCAGTAAGGGTAACCCTTGTTCCTTCGCTATAGGTTTCACTAAAACTGCTGGTGTAATTTCTGTTAGGAGGATTTACATTCACTGTTCCTGATCCTGAAATATTACCTGAAAGAGT
>PWNV01000016.1 GCA_003557645.1 Candidatus Nealsoniibacteriota bacterium | reverse complement strand
AGATGTTTCACTTCAGCGGGTTCGCTCCTAAGTCGCATGACTTAAGTATCCAAGGTTATCCCATGGATGGGTTTCCCCATTCGGAAATCTCCTGATCAAAGGTTGCTTACCACCTCCCCGAAGCTTATCGCAGGCACGCCACGTCCTTCATCGCCTGGACATCCCAAGGCATCCACCATTAGCCTGTAAATGCATTTTGGCTAGTAATTGATAATTACTATTTATTTTTCTTGCCTATATTGCTCATCTAACAAGAAAAATTATTCAATTGTTAAGTGTTCATTGCGCTTTTAACAACCGCATACCACAAATAATCTCTGAGGTATGTTGTTCTTAAATCTTCCTAGAAATAAAGAACTGCTCACGGCGAGCAGACATAGTCTACCTTCCTCCGTTTTTCTTGTTACTTATATTTATTATTACACATTAATTTACGCAAACTATCGTGTATTTTATCAAAATAAAATAAGTTGTCAAGAGAGAGCTTTCATTAAAAAAACAGTGCAAGCAAAATACTTCACTTGCACTGTTTCCAGTCTAAAAGAGTTACTTAATTTTCTTTTTAATGTCCTCAATAAACTTCTGCGCTGCTTCTTTTCCTCCAAGTCCGAAGGAAAGTCCACCAGCAATAGCAAGGAAAGCCACTATTCCGTAGAAAAGGGCAAGTAAGAGATCTCTTGCTATTCCCAAATGAATAAGAATTGCAAAGGCCGCAAAAACCCAGATTGAGCCCTTTACAATCGCTCCTGTGGTTTTAGCATACGGGAATTCTGCTTTTTCTGTTGCGATCATTACCATCTTTGAAAGAAAATCTGCAACCATTACTGCTACAATAAAAATTAACACAGCAACAATTACGCTAGGAAGATATCCAACTATGTTACCCATTAAACTGGCAAATTCATGAAAAGCGAGTCTCTCTGCAGTCATCCAAATAACAACGATAATAAGTAACCACTTTACAATGCTCCCAATAAAATCAGAAGGATTAATTTTTATTTCTGCCTTCTTAAATGCTTCCTCCCATTCTTCTCCTTCAAAAAAGGAGTTAAATTTCATTCTATATAAAATGTTGGCTGTAATCTTGCCTACGGCAAGTGCAAAAAACCAACCTATTACAAGAATGATCAACGCTAAAAAAATCTCCGGAAGAAATAAAATAAAGTTCTCCCAAAGTTTTTCCAGTGAACTTCCTGTAACAATGTTCCAGTCCGTCATATTGTTTTTTTTTAAATTTGTAATCGACCTTTACATTTTTAGTATACTAAATCAAAAAAATATGTAAAGGAAAATTCTAAGAAAAGAAATCCACTTTTTGAAAGTTAATCTTACCCCCGAAAAATTTCTCTCCCAGCAATGAAAAATTGTTAGAGGGATCGGTCGAATAAAATTGTAACTTTCCACTTTGGTTTATTTTTTTCTCTATCTCTGGATGGCGATATAAATAATTTTCGAGTTTCCCTGGTATAATTTCTTCTTCAGAAAAAACGCAAACGTTTTCTCCCATAATTTCTCTAATTTTTCTACTCCAAACTCCATAATGAGTGCATCCCAAGATCAAAGAGTCAATATTTTTTTTAAGCAGTGGATTCAAATACTCTTCTAAAATAATATCTACAGCTTTCTCGTGTTTTTCTCCAAATTCAATTAAAGGGACAAGCAACGGGCAGGCTTGTTGAAAGACGTTTATTTCTGGTCTCAGTTTTATGCACTCATGAACAAACACCTTTGAATCAATTGTTCTCTGAGTTCCAATAACTCCTACTCTTTTTCGTTCTTTTGTTTTCAAAACGTATTCAACAGTAGGAATAATAACTCCCAAAACCTTTTTTTCCGGACAGTGTCGAGGTAAATACTCTTGTTGAATTTTCCTCAGTGCTTGAGCTGAGGCGGTATTACAAGCCACTATTACAAGTTCACAATTTTTCCTAAAAAGAAAATCTATTGCTTGTTTGGTGAATCTGTAAATTATTTCTGGTGAACGTGAGCCATACGGCACACGGGCGTTATCTCCAAGATAAGTATAGTCATAATTAGGAAGATCGGCTTTTATACCTCTTAAAATATTCAAACCACCCAATCCTGAATCAAAAATTCCGATAGCTTTATTTCTTTCATTAGTAAGCATTTTTGCAAAACATCAATTTATGAAAAGAAAGAACTTCATAAGTTCTTTCTTTCTGTGGACCGTGCCAGATTCGAACTGGCGACCCCCACTGTGCAAGAGTGGTGCTCTAGCCAACTGAGCTAACGGCCCTTTCCGCGGCAAAATCTTGACTACGGGTGGGCGTGCGTGGACTCGAACCACGGACCTCGTCATTATCAGTGACGCGCTCTAACCAGACTGAGCTACACGCCCATGGCTATGAAGAATATAGCAGATATTATCTTTTTTTCAAGTGCTTAAAAAAAACACAGGCCTAAGGCCTGTGTTTTAAAAGAGTCAATCTCTTAAAGTTGCTTCGAACAAGGTGTCTATCCGAAGATAGAGTCTTAATTTAAGCACCGAGACTACGGTGCTCAAAGTTAAAACCCGAATTCGAGATTTTAACTTTGATCGACCTTCTGTAAAAGTTAATTGTTCCACCGACAGCTTCCGCTACCGGTGCCTTGTTACAACTTCGCCCCTCTCACTGACTCTACCGTGGTACTGCCATAAGGCAATGCTTCGGGTATTTCCAGCTCGCTTGGCGTGATGGGCAGTGAGTACAAGACTCAGGGAAGTATTCATCGCCACGTTGATGATTGGCGATTACTAGCGATTCCGACTTCATGAGGTCGAGTTCCAGACCTCAATCCGAACTTGGGCCGGCTTTAAGGATTAGCTCCAGCTTACGCTTTCGCGACCCGTTGTACCGACCATTGTATCATGTGTGCAGCCCAGAGCATAAGGGTCATGCTGACTTGGCGTCATCCCCACCTTCCTCCCAGTTGTCCCGGGCAGTCTCCCATGACATATAAAACATAGGATAGGGGTTGCGTATGTTACCGCATTTAAGCGTGCACCTCACGGCACATACTGACGACAGCCATGCAACACCTGTCTAGCCGTTCCGAAGAAAGGTCACTGTTTCCAGCGACTTTCGTCTAGATGTCAAGCCCTGGTAAGATCCCTCGCGTAGCGTCGAATTAAGCCACATGATCCACCGCTTTTGTGAGTCCCCGTCTATTCCTTTGAGTTTTAGCCTTGCGGCCGTACTTCCCAGGCGGGACACTTAATGCGTTAGCTTCGCCACTTGAAGGGTCGACACTTCAAATAGCTAGTGTCCATCGTTTACAGCATGGAATACGAGGGTATCTAATCCTCTTCTCTCCCCATGCCTTCGTTTCTCAGCGTCAGGGTTGCCCCAGCTGGCTGCCTTCGCTTTTGGTGTTCCGGTCGATATCAACGGATTCCACCCCTACACCGACCGTTCCGCCAGCCTCTAACTCCCTCTAGTCTATCAGTTTTTCCCGCACTTTCAGAGTTGAGCTCTGAAAATTTAACAGGAAACTTAATAAACCGCCTACAAACGCTTTACGCCCAATGAAACCGGATAACGCTTGGGGGTCCTGTATTACCGCTGCTGCTGGCACAGGATTGGCACCCCCTTATTCCTGAAGTACAGTCAAATATGCCCTCGAAAGAACATATCTTCTTCCTCCAGAAAAGTTTTTTACACCCCGTAGGGCTTCTTCAAACACGCGGCGTCGCACCATCAGGGTTTCCCCCATTGTGGATGATTCTCGACTGCTGCCTCCCGTAGGAGTAGGGCCCGTGTCTCAGTGCCCTTGTTGGCGATCAGGCGCTAACCCCGCCTACTCGTCATAGCCAAGGTACGCCATTACCGTACCTTCTAGCTGATAAGCCGCAGGCCAATCCTTAAGCGAAAAAATTCCATTTACTCTTAAGATTTTCATCAAAAGAGACTATCGGGTATTAGCTCTGATTTCTCAGAATTATCCCCGTCTTAAGGGTATGTTCCCACGTGTTACTAACCCGTCCGCCGGTTATCTCGCAAAAGCGAGACCCCTTGACTTGCATGCCTAAACCACGCCGCCAGCGTTCATCCTGAGCCAGGATCAAACTCTCAAAATTAAAGTTCGAAGCAACTTTAAGAAACTGACTCTAAGGACTTCTTTTTAATGTGCTGTCTTGCATAATTGCATATCTTTCATTTCTTGTCAAGTATCAATATGTGAGCCGGCTGCCGGACTTGAACCGGCGACCTGCTGTTTACAAAACAGCTGCTCTTCCACTGAGCTAAGCCGGCAAATTATTTCTCTTCCCTACTCTTTTTTCTTAAAAAGTATAACCATTTTGTAACAAAACGTTCCATCTTAAAGAGAACACGACGCAGAAAAGAAAATACTGATTGAAGTACCTTGCAAAGAAAAACATTCCCCCAGATCTTACGCTTAATTTGATCACATTTTTCACCTGCAACCAGAGCAAAGTTTTTCTTAGGCTCCACCTTCTCAGGAAAATTGACAAGCAAAGGTACCTTCTTCACTAAAAGAAAGAAAACCCCAAAAGCACTTATAATGAGAAAGAAAAGTAGTATAGTTGGCATACAAGACTAAATTTCGTACCGCGTGAAACGAGAGACAATAATCTTCTCTCCTATTTTGGCAATCTTTTCACTAATCAAATCTTCTACGTTTTTTTTATCATCCTTTACCCATGGCTGAGAAAGAAGAGTGAAGTCTTTTAATTGCTTTTTAAGCTTCCCTTCTACGATCTGATCTATTACATTTTCAGGCTTGTCTGAGTTATTAAACTGCTTTAAAATAATTTCCTTTTCTTCGTTAATAATCTCTTCTGGAACATCTTCCTCTTTTATATATTTTGGATTAGTTGCTGCAATTTGCAAACAAATCTCATGTGCAAGATCTTTAAAATCTTCAGACTTGGCAACAAAATCAGACTCACATCTTATATCTAAAAGAACACCAACCTTATTATTTGAATGAATATAACTAGCAACGATACCTTCTCCTGTATCTCTTTCTGCCCTTTTCCCAGCAATCTCTTCCCCCTTCTCTCGCAAAATTTTCTTTGCTTTTTCAATATCATTTCCTGCTGCTTCAAGAGCTTTCTTGCACTCCATAATGGAAACTCCCGTCTCTTCTCTTATTTTTTTCACTTGTTCAATATTAGACATAACTTAAATAGTTAAAGCTTCTTTTACGTTTTTTAGAATATAACTAACTGAACTAACAGAGTCATCGTTTGCCGGAATAAAATAATCTGCAAGATCAGGATCAGCGTTTGTGTCTGCAATGGCAATAACAGTAACCCCTCTTTTCCTCGCCTCGTTTACAGCCAAATCATCTTTTATCATATCAACTACAAAAACAGCGTCAGGAACTTTTTTAATATTCCTTAATCCTTCAAACTTCTTTTCCATACCCTCCATCTCCTTTCCAATCTTTACTCTTTCTTGCTTGGTATATTTTTGCTCCAATTCATTGTTTTCTTTTTGCTTTAAAAGATCATTGTAATAATCTATCCTCTTTTTAATAATATTAAAATTAGTGATAGTACCACCAAGAAAGCGACTTACAACATAAGGCATTCCACATTCATTAGCAGTTTCTCTTACAATCTTTTTGAACTCTGGTTTAGTGGAAACAAAAAGAACAACCTTTCCCTCTTCTTTTAATTTCTTCAAATAGGCTAGGCACTCCTCCATTTTCTCTTCTGTTTTGGTAAGATTAATAAGATGAACCTCACCTTTTATTCCTTCAATATATGGCTCCATTTTTGGATGGCGCTTTGAGGTCTTGTGCCCAAAATGAAGACCAGCTTTTGCCATCTCCTCTTTTTTGCTTGTTTTTATTGTTTCTTTCATTTTTTTATTTTTTAGGAAAATCCACTACAATATAGCACTATTTACGAATAAATCAAGAGTCCTTTTAAAAGTAGTTTTTATACCTAACATTAAAATTAGTATATTCCTTTACAAGCGCCAAGTAAAAGCTCTTGATTTATCAAAGACATTTTGGTATGATAGGATTATCAAATAATTTAAAAAGATATGAAAAAAGATATTCACCCAAAATACAACGATAAAGCTAAGGTAACTTGCTCTTGCGGAAACTCTTTCGTAACAGGTTCTACAAGCGATTCTATCAAGATAGAAGTCTGCTCTGCTTGTCATCCTTTTTATACTGGGAAAAAGAAGATTCTTGACTCTATGGGTAGAGTAGAAAAATTCAAAGAAAGAATGGCAAAAAAGAAAAAGTAACCTACTATAAAAATAAGAAGCCCCTTTAAGGGGTTTTTATTTATGTCAAAGCTAGAGAAAATAAAGAAAGAATATGACGAGTTAATGGAGAAGTTGTCTTCACCGGAACAGATTGATAGCTGGGAAGAGATTGGAGAAAAGAAAAAAAGCTTGGAGAACATTCTTGCTAAGAAAAAAGAGTTAGATGAAATAAGAAGCAAGATAGAAGAGAATAAATCTATTCTAAAATCAGAAAGCGATAAAGAGCTTCTTTCTTTGGTAACGAAAGAAAATATTCGCCTTGAAGAGGCAGAGGTAGAGGCAGAAAGATCGATGAAGCACCTTATAGCAGAAAAAGAAGAGGAAGGAGGAGCCGACTATGATATTGATAAAAAAACAGCCATCATTGAAATAAGAGCAGGTGCAGGAGGAGATGAAGCATCACTCTTCGTGAAAGACTTGTTTAATATGTACGCCGGCTACGCAGAGAAAAAAAAGATTAGTGTAAAGATACTTGAAGAAAACAAAACTGAGCAAGGTGGTTATAAGATTTTGGTTTTTAAAATGAAGAATGGCAATCCCTACTCCTTGATGCGTTATGAGGCAGGCGTTCATCGGGTACAGAGAGTTCCTGAAACAGAAAAAGGTGGTCGAGTTCATACCTCTACTGTTTCTGTGGCAGTTCTTCCCGAACCCAAAAAAGGAAAAGTAAAAATTAACCCAGGAGATCTAAGAGTTGAAACATGCAAATCATCTGGCCCTGGAGGACAGTATGTAAATAAAAGAGAAACCGCTGTAAGAATACTACATAATCCCACAGGAATAGTGGTTACTTCGCAAAATGAAAGAAGTTTGCAACAGAACAAAGAAACAGCTCTCTCAGTTTTAGAGGCAAGAATCATGGAGAAGGAAAGAGAAAGAAAACAGGCAAAAGAGGAAAAGACACGAAAACTACAGATCGGAAGTGCTATGCGCTCAGAAAAAATAAGAACCTATAATTTTTTGCAAAACCGAATCACTGACCACCGAATTGAAAAAAGTTGGTATAAGTTAGAAGAAGTATTAAGCGGTGATCTAGATGATATAATAAACGCTCTTCGTGAAGAAGAAGAGCGTGAAAAGTATAAAGATATTTTAGATTAATACTACTGAAGCATAATACCAATATCTCTCTCAAATTGATCTGCTCTATTAATCACTTGATCAGCGTACCAAAAAAATCTGGAATCTGTTGTTCCTCCAGAAAAATATCTCATTGCAGCATTCCACTCAGCTTGTCTTGTTTGAGGAGCAGCACCGTTCCTTTTTAAAAGTACACCTGAGGCCATAAAGGAGTCTCTTATTTTCCAAGGATCAGGCTCGTATCCAAGAATCCCTGTAACTTCTGCACGTACCATCTGCCATGTTGAAGGAATGAATTGAGCCGGTCCCATCGCCCCACCAAAACCAATACTAAGCGGACAAGAAACAGGAGTCCTAAGAGGATCTCTTCCAAGCTCTCTGGTAATAGTTAAAAACGGAGGAATATCTCGTGTAGGATGAATTCCATTACTGTATCTTTGCCCATTATGAATATGAACAGAAGCTCCCGTTGTTGTGTCAGCAAGATAACACTGTCCTACGTTTCTGCCTAAAGCTGATTCCTGTTGTATTATTGATAAGATAAAGGCGGGCCTCACTCCCGTTACTTGACTAACCCATCGAGCAATTCCATATGCTTCTTCAAAAGTAGGAGCATCCACTTCATCGGGTAAACCGACAAGCTCAAATATTCTATTCCTTATTTCCTCCGCCTTTGCCTCTAACTCTTTCTTTTCTTCAAGTTGCTTCTGATACTCTGCCTCAGTCAAACCATAAAGTCGTTCTCTCTCTGCTCTGGCAGCTTCTTCCTTTTGCCTTTGCATTTCCTGAATTCGTGCTATCTGCTCTGTCTCAGCTCTTGTGTCTTCTAGGTAATCTTTCTCCCCTTTTAGATTGGATCTTAACTGCCTTACTTCTTCAAGTATTCCTTTTGTTTCCTCCGACAATCTTTCAAGTGCCTGCAAGTTCCCAAAGAAAGAAGAAAGATCATCTTCTCTAAATAACTTTTCCAAAGTAGAGACTCTTCCTTCTTCATTTAATGCTCGAAGTGTTTCAGCAAGTTCTTCTCTTGATTTTTCAATTTTTTCCGTAGTCTTTTGAATCGAGCCTTTCGTATCCTCGATTTGAAGACCAAGCCTCTGAATAACAACTCTGTTGCGCTGTATTTGTGCGCTTAGGTGGCTAATCTCTCCTTGAAGCTGATTTATTTGATACTGAAGGCTTTCCTTTTCAGCTTCGGTAATTGTGAGCCCTCTCTCTGTTCTTGCTATCTCTTCTTCCAATCTCTCTAGCTCCCTTTCTAGCTTAGCTCTCTCAGCCTCCATGTCGCTACTGCTAGCAAGAACAGCAAAAACACCTCCCAAAAAGAGCGCTAACGAAATCACTGTTAATATAACTGCTTTTTTCATTTCTCTTGTTTTTCTTCTGTTTTTTCCTCCTCACTTTCTTCTTCCTCTTCCTTCTCTTTTTCTTCACCTATTATCTCCGTTTCTTCTTCACCTTCTTCAATTGGTTTTTCTAGTTCTTCTTCTACGTTGGTTGGAGCAGAAACAAGCACCACTGTCCATTCTGGGTCCTGCATAATCTCTACTCCGGAGGGAACCTGCAAGTCCTTCACACAAATTACATCATCAAAAGTCTTAAGCGCTTCGATGTTAACCTCTATTTCATGAGGAAGCTCTTGTGGTAAGGCGCTTACATTAAGAGAATCTGCATTTTTAACAAGGGTTCCCTCCATATCCTTTACTGCTGGAGATTCTCCAACAAAAACAAGAGGAATCTCCGCTTCTACTTTTTCCTTCAAATCTGGCTCATAAAGATCAGCGTGAATTATATTTCCTTTTAATGGGTCTCTTTGGGTATCATAGATAAGTACCGAGAGTTTCTCCTTCATTCCTTCGATCTCAAGAGAGATAAGAGTACTCTCTCCTGCCTCCTCGTATAATTTATAAAAATCTTTTTCGTCAACCGATAACGAGATGTTTTCTCTTTTTACTCCATACAAAACTATGGGTAATCGGCCATCTAGGCGAAGCCTTGCAGGACTTTCATTTGCTCTTTTTTTTGCTAATAATTTAGTAACCATACTTACTCGCTTTTTACGTGAATACATTGAACCGGACAGCTCTGAGCAGCATTAACAGAACAACCCACTTCTTCAGCCTCGCTATTTTTTACCCTAGCAAAGCCATCTTCTCCCATTTCAAAATGCTCGGGACAAACTGCTATACACGTCCCGCAGCCGATACATTTTTCTTTTTCTAAGGTTATTTTGGACATGATTTAAAGATATTAATTTTTTCCTTTACCTTCTCTTTAACCGCTTCTTTTGCGGGAAAAAGGATCTTATATGGAGCAACTTCACCTTCCTTTTCCAATGCTTGTTCTAGTGATTTTCTCCAAGCACATCGAAGTTCAGTGTTAATGTTAATTTTTACAACTCCTTTTAAAATAGCGTTCTTGATATCCTCTCTCGACACTCCTGATCCACCGTGCAAAGCCACAAAGCACTCAACAAAGGAAAGTAACTCGCTCACCCTATCTAATCTTAAGCTCGGCATCTCTTCATAAATTCCATGCACATTGCCAACATCAAGAGCAACTCCATCGACCCCTGTCTGTTCCACAAATTTAACAACTTTTTCTATGGAAGTCAAGGTAGATTGCTTAGGTCCTTTTAAGTGCATTGCAGAGCTTCCTAAGATCTGCCCTAACTCCCCTTCTACTAATACATTTTTTCTCCTTGCATAGAAAACGACTTCTTTAGTAAGCTCTATGTTTTCATCTATCGGCAACCCCGATCCATCAAAATGAACCATATCGTAGCCACTATCAACCGCTTTTTTCAAGATATTAACATCCTTTCCATGATAAAAATTTAAAAACAGTTTTGTTTTTTCTTTTTTCTCTATCGCACGTACCATGGCAACAGCCTCTTCTATTCCAAAAAAACTGCTCTCCCCTTCTGATGTTCCACAAATAACTGGAGTATTCATTTCCTTTGCAGCCATAGCGATGCCCTGTAGCTGATCTGCTGTAGAAAAGTTAAATTGGCCAAGTGACCATTTGTTTTTTCGAGCCTCTTTTAAAGTGTCAATTAAATTCATGAACTCTAACCTTTTTATATCTACTTTCTTTTTTAAGCAAACCATTTTTTGCCCCTATTTTTTGAAGACAACTAGTAGAGTTCGCAATACCAAGCTGAACTCCCTTTTTAACATCCTCCCCCCTCATAAAAGAAGACAAAAACCCAGAACCAAAAGAATCACCGGCGCCCGTTCGATCAACGGCAGTGGGAATTGCAGGTTTTGCCTCATAAAAACTGTCTCCATCATATGCCACAACTCCTTTTCGCCCTTTTGTTATCAGTGTTATTCCTTTTGTTAGTTTTACTGTTTCTCTAATAATTTTCTTTTCTTTGCTGTAAGGTATTCCCGTGAGAATTGATGCTTCTTCAAGATTCATAAGGACTACATCAATTTCTAAAAGTGCTTTTTTTATGTTTCTATCTTTTAGTTGAACTTTACTGGGATTTGCCATCGTCTTGACTCCAGAACAACGAGCATACTTGATAATTTCATAAAAAAGACCTTTCATATTAATAGAGAAAGGACCAAGATAGAACCACCTTGCTTTCAAATCATTAAAAGAAATATCTTTTTTTGTCTGCAAATCTGAGGCTCCCCGATAAGCTAGAATTGTTCGATCTTGTTTTGGAACATTTAAAACAACAGAGTGACTGGTGACTCTTTTTTTCGTTGAAGATATAAAACGAGAATCTATGTGATAATCTTCTAGCTCTTTTAGTATGTTGTCACCAGCACCATCCTTGCCAACCTTTCCACAATACGCCACGGAAAAACCCTGCTTTGCGAAGGTTGCGGCCGTATTTGTTCCTGCTCCTCCAGAAGTAAAATAGATGTCATTAATTTTAACTTTTGACCCTAAGGAGAAGCAAACTCCTTTTTTTGTCAGGAAATTATTGCCTTCAATCACTGTCCCCTCCTCTACTTGCAAAAAAATATCTTTAGTCGCAGAGCCAAATGTAATAACATCAAACATTTTATTTCTTCTCTATCTTGCTAATTTTCTTTACCGTCTGTATAAACGAGTCTGGATTAACTGAGACGTAATCAACTTTATTTTCAACTAAAAACTCAACAAATCCTGGAATTATTGCTGGAGCCTCTCCACAAATCCCAACAGTTTTGTTTATTCTTTTTGCTTCTTTCAAAAAAGCAGATACCACTCTTCTTATCGCCAAATTATTTTCATCGTACTTTTTTGATAGCAAAGCGTTATCTCTGTCAACCCCAAGAACAAGCTGAGATAAGTCATTGCTTCCGATAGAGAACCCGTCGAAAATAGCACCAAACTCTTTTGCTAAAATTAAATTAGATGGAATCTCTGCCATTACGTAAATTTTTGTTTTTTTCAATCCTTCCTTTCTGATCCTCTTTTTCACTTCTCTCCCCTCCTCAAGGCTTCTACAAAAAGGAACCATCACAGAAATATTTGAAAGCCCAAAAACCTCTATCGCTCTTTTAATTGCCATACACTCCATCTGAAAGGCAGGATAGAATTTTTCATTAAGATAGCGTGAGGCTCCTCGAAAACCAATCATTGGATTTGCTTCCTCTCCCTCATAAAGACTCCCACCAACAAGATTACGATACTCGTTGGTCTTAAAATCAGAAAGACGAATAACGGCCTCTCTGGGGTAAATTGCACTGGCTATCTGGGCAACTCCTTCGGCAAGCTCTTTGATAAAATGTTCCTTCTTGTCACTATGCTCAATAGTAATTTTCTTTATTTCATTCTTTATTTTTTTATCCTTAAGCTTTTCGTAATGATACAATGCAAGAGGATGGACACGAACTTTCTCAGCTAAAATAAACTCTAGCCTCGCAAGACCAACTCCAAAAGAAGGAAGATGCGAAGCACGAAAAGCCATCTCGGGAGTTCCGATATTAAGCATTACTTTTGTTTTTGTGCTCGGAACTTTATCCAAATTATATTCTTTTACTAAATAAGGAACATCTCCTTTATAAATTCTTCCGTTAAGTCCTTTCGTGCAATCAACTGTTACCATCATCTTGTCCTTCAAGACTTTTGTTCCTTTTTCGGTTCCAACAATAGTGGGAACTCCAAGTTCTCTACCAACAATAGACGCATGTGCTGTTTTTCCTCCCTCATCTGTAATAATTGCAGAAGCAAGTCGCATAATACTCACCCAATCTGGGTCAGTCATTTTTGTTACAAGAACATCCCCTTCTTTAAATTTTTCAATTTCATTAACGTCCTTAATAACTCTCACTTTCCCCTTGCCCACCTTCTCACCAACAGCAATACCAGTAAGTATTGGCTTCTTCTGCGTTTCCATTTCATATTCAAAATATTTATTACCTCTTCGAGGCGCGTGTATCGTCTCTGGGCGTGCCTGGACAATAAAAAGCTCTCCAGTTTCTCCGTCCTTGGCCCATTCAATATCTTGCGGTCTTTTATAGTGCTTTTCAATAATCACAGCCCACTTTGCAAGTGTAAGTATCTCTTCGTCAGTAATTGAAAATTTTGTTGCCTGATTTTCTGAAACTTTTTCTTCTTTTAGTCCACCTTTCTTCCCATAAACATACTTTTTTACTTTTCTTCCTAAATCCTTGCGAATTATCGCTGGGTATCCCTTTTTAAGCGTTGGCTTAAAAACATAAAACTCGTCAGGAGTAACACTGCCCTGAACAATCATCTCTCCAATTCCAAAAATAGAATTTATGAGAACGATATCACGAAAGCCGCTCTCTGTGTCTAGTGTAAACATGATTCCTGAAGAAGATAGGTCTGATCTGACCATCTTTTGAACCCCGACAGAAAGCGCAAATTTAAAGTGTGGCACTTTTTTTTCTTCTCGGTAAGCAATTACCCTATCATTAAAGGAAGAAGCAATACATTCCTTTACGTATTTTAAAACTTCATCTTCTCCAGAAACATTCAAAAAAGTTTCAAATTGTCCGGCAAAAGAGGCGTCAGGAGCATCTTCACAAACCGCAGAAGAACGGACAGCAACGCTAATATTTTTTTTGGAATATTTTTGAGATATTTCTCGATAAGAACTTCTAATTGCCTCTTCAATATCTTTCGGAAACTTCCCTCTCATAACGGCTTCCCGAGCCTTCTTGCCGGTCTCCCGTAAACTTTTCGTGCTTTTACGATTATATTTTTTAAAAATATCTCTTAGCTCCTTTTCGATATTATTTGCTTTTAGAAACTCCCAATAAGCATCGGTTGTAACAGCAAAGCCGCTAGGAACGGAAACTCCTTTTTTAGAAAGTGTCTTTATCATCTCTCCCAAGGAGGCGTTTTTTCCACCAACAAGCAAAATGTCCTTGGAGGATATTTTTTCATAAGTAACAGTATATTTCATAATAAATTAACTCTTAGTAATAATCTCAGAAAGGGGTGGCACGATCTGCTTTTTCCTGGAAACAACTCCCGGCAAGAAAATAAAATCCCCCACCTCTTCTTTTGAAAAAGCTTTTTCTGCTGCTTCTCTTTCATCTTCTCCGGAAGAATAAATTCTTGCCTCGTTATTCGAAATATCTATTGCGCCAAAAAAGAAGAAATCGAATCCTTTTTCTTTTTTAATTTCATACAAAGTACTCAAAAGTAGATTTTTGTTATTATCAAAAAATGATAAAGAAATCGCTTCCACTACTCCAATACAGACCCTTCTGCCTCCAAAATCATATTCTTTTGCGTCCCCAAGAATAATATCTCGCATGCTTTTCCCGGAAAGGTCAGATTTTGCTTCAAACATCTTCTCGGCTAGATCTTCTGTATCAATCGCCGCTATATCAGAAAGATGCTCTAGAGCGCTTCTATCCTCTTCGGTTGTAGTTGTTGATGTTAAGTTTAATGTATCTGAAATAATTCCAGACAGAAGAAGAGCTGCGTCTTTTTTATCAATCTCTACTCCTTGCTCTTTAAACATCTTATAGATAAGAGTTGCCGTACTTCCTAGTGGTTCAACACGAAAAAGAATAGGTTGATCAGTTCGAAGTCCTGAAATGCGATGATGATCAATTACTCCATAAACATTTTTAGCCTCTGCCAAACTTTGCTCCATTTCATTGTGATCAACCAGGAAAACACTTTCATTTTTCAAACTTTTCCGAACTCTCGGGAGTTTTTCTTCTATAAAAGAAAAGACGTACTTTGTTTCCGTGTTGGGTTTTCCCGCTATAAGAGCAGAAGCGTTCATTCCTTGCTTCTTCAAATAGCGTGCATAAACCGTAGCGGAAACAACAGAGTCTGTATCTGGGGTATTATGCCCTATAACATAAATCTTTTTCTTAGATTCACTCATTTTAGAATCTTTTTTAATTCCTTAACACTTTCAGGATTTGCTAATGTAGAGAGATCTCCTAGTTCTTCGCCTGTAAAAATCTTCCTTAAAATTCTTCTCATGATTTTACCAGAGCGTGTTTTGGGAAGATCTTTAACTGTGTAGATTTTTTTAGGAAGAGCTATCGGTCCTATCCCTTTCTTTATTGCCTCAATTACCACTTTTTCAATTTGGTTCTCCTTTTTTTTCAAGACTACAAATACAGCAGGAACTTCGCCTTTTATTTCATCTGGAATTCCAATCACAGCACATTCCAAGACAGAAGAGCTTTTAGAAACTGTGTCCTCGATCTCCCCTGTCGAAACTCTGTGCCCAGCTACTTTAATCATATCATCACTTCTGCCAACGATGCGAATCAAACTATTTTTATCCTTGTAGGCTATATCAGAAGTAAAATATGTCTTTTCTCCGAAATCAGACCAGTAGGTTTTCTTATACCTCTGGGGATTTTTATAAACACCTCTTAGCATTCCTGGTGAAAACGGAGGGAGTATGACAAGATCTCCTTTTTCCTCAGCTTTACAGGACTTTCCTTCACTGTTTAAAATATCAAATTTTATTCCGGGAAATGGTCTTCCTGCAAATGCAGGTTTTGCTGGTCCTACTCCAGGAAGTGATGATAACAAGATACCACCTGTTTCCGTTTGCCACCAAGTATCAACAATAGGGCACCTTTTTTTACCAACCTTTTCAAAATACCACTCCCACGACCCCTTATCAATTGGCTCTCCTACGGAACCAAGGATTCGCAAAGTACTTAAATCATGCTTTTTAATAAAGTCATCTCCATATTTTTGGAACATACGAATTGCAGTTGGAGCAGTATAGAAGATCGTTACTCCATATTTTTCGATAATCTGACACCACCTATCCGGGCTAGGCCAGTTTGGAGCACCCTCGAAAAGAACAAAAGTTCCACCGTTTAATAAGGGAGAATAAACTGAGTAAGTGTGTCCCGTAATCCATCCGATATCTGACATTGACCAAAATACATCGTTATCCTTAATGTCAAAGATCCACTTTCCTGTATACTTGGCTTGCACTGTATATCCACCACATGCGTGAACAATTCCTTTTGGTTTTCCCGTTGATCCGCTGGTGTAGAGAATAAACAAAGGATCCTCACTATCCATCTCTTCTGGCTTACAAAAATTATCTTTCACTTTCATTGCATCTTCCCACCAAATGTCTCTACCTTTCTTCATCTTGACCTCATTTCCTGCCCTCTTTACAACAATCATTTTTTTCACTTTTGTATCTTTAACTGCCTCATCTGCATTTCCTTTAAGATTAATGATGTTGCCAGCTCTATAATAACCATCAGCCGTAATGAGAACTTTTTCTTTTGTATCTTGTAATCTTACCTGGAGCGCCTGCGGGCTATAGGCTGAGAAGACCACCGAATGAATAGCGCCAATACGAGTACACGCAAGCATCGCAATAACAGCCTCAGGGACCATAGGAAGATAGATTCCAACCCTATCCCCTTTCTTTACTCCTATTTTTTTAAGCCCATTAGCAAATTTATTAACTTCTCGATAAAGTTCATAGTAAGTGAAATAGCGAGGACGTTCATCTGCTGGCTCGGGCTCCCATATCAAGGCAACTTTATTTCTTAGCCTTTCAATGTTTTTGTCTAAACAGTTTTCGGAAAAATTTAACTTACCACCCAAAAACCACTTGAAATAAGGAGGCTTGTGCTCAAAGGCTTTCCTCCATTTCTTTTTCCAGTGTATATCCTTTGCTAACTGTTCCCAAAACTTTACAGGGTCCTTCTCAGCATCTTTATAAACATCTTTACTCTTAACCCAAGCATTTTTCTTGAACGTACTTGATGGATGGTAAAGGTTTTTTTTCTTGATCATATGTTGTTTCCTTATTTAAAAATTAAACTTGCAACTTCACTTAATCGACGTGCATAAGCCCATTCATTATCATACCACGCAACAATTTTTACTAGCCCCCCATCTGTATTGCTCATTCCAGAATCGATAACAGCAGAGTAGGTGCTGCCCACATAGTCAGAAGAGACAAGAGGATCATCTTCTACTTTTAGAATTCTACTATTTTCCTTTGCATAGCTTTGAAGCGCACCGTTGAGTTCTTCAATGCTGATTTCTTTTCCTAAAATACATGTTAAATCCAGAACCGATACTGTAGGAGTAGGAACCCTTAATGCAATTCCATCAATTCTATCTTCTATTTCAGGAATAACTCTCTTTAGAGCCTTTGCCGCCCCCGTTGTTGTAGGAACTATATTTAAAGCCGCAGCTCTTGCTCTTCGCAAATCCTTGTGTGGTCCATCAAGAAGATTTTGTCCAGCCGTATAGCTATGTATTGTAGTCATAAATCCCTGCTTTACTTCAAATCTGTCGTGTAGCGCCTTCACAATTGGAGCAAGGCAGTTAGTAGTACACGACCCCATATCAATAATTTCATGTTTACTAAAATCAAAAGCCTTGTCATTTACTCCCATTACTAGGGAAGGAATTTTTTCTGGGTTCTTCGATGGAGCAGAAATGATTACTTTCTTTGCTCCAGCATTGATATGTTTTAATGCACTTTCATACTCTGTGAACATGCCCGTACACTCGAGAACTACATCAACCTCTAACTTGCTCCAAGGAAGAGTCTCAGGGTCTTTTTCAGAAAATATCTCAATTTCTTTTCCCTTTATTTTTAGACTATTTCCCTCTAAAAAACCTTCACTTTTACCGTAAACAGAATCATACTGAAAAAGATGTAAAAGTGTTTTAGGATCAGTTAAATCATTGATGGCCACCACCTCTAACTCCTCACTTGCTAGAGCATTTTTCAACACAGACCTTCCTATTCTTCCAAACCCATTGATTGCAATTTTTGTCTTCATAATCCAATTGCCTCATCAATTTTTTCCTTATCAAAGCCCACAATAATGTCTCCATTTATTTCGGTCACAGGGACACTCATCTGTCCTGACTTTTCAATCATCTTTTTCTGCATCTCTTCGTCTTGACTTACATCAACTTCTTCAAAATCAATATTTTTTTCTTTTAAATAATTTTTTAAAATTACACAATAAGTACACATCGGAGTACTGTAAACAGTTATTTTTTTCATAATATTAATATTATTAATTACTACTCTATTACTTTTAGTTTATTACAAAAGAATCCTTTATTCAAGCTGCTTTTTGAAAATAACCTTTTCCAAAAAATTCCTTTGATCAATTCTCCCTATATTCCCTTTCTTGCACTCTTCTTCTGAAAAATGAGAAGTTCGGTCCACTCCCATTCCCTTTATAAGAAGCGGGATGTCTTCCGCGCAATGACTTGCCCTCAAAGAACAAGTGGAGTGATCAGCCGTGACAACTAAAATATCGGTAAACTCTTCTAGGGCGATGAGACTTTCATCAATCTTTTCAATAAAATCTTTTTTGCCTTGAAAATCACCATCTTCACTTAAAGTGTCAGTTGCCTTTATGTGCACAAAGACGAAATCATATCCAGAAAAGATTGCTTCTCTAGCCTTTTTAAATTTACCTTCAAGATTAGTTTGCGGAGTCCCGTTAGCACCTCTCACCTCCAAGACATCCATCCCTATCATTCTCCCGATCTGTTTATATAAAATTTTTCCTGCAAGACAGGCTGCTTTCCTCCCATATTTATCCTCAAAAGTTGGTAAATCAACAACCCCAGAAGCTCCCCTGGTTAAGATATAGTTTGCTGGAAATTTCCTCTTTTTGTTTGCCTGGTGACTTTCTAATATTTGATGTGTTTTTACAAAAAACTTATTTAAAACGTCTGCTGTGAAGCGGGCCTCCCTGCTGCTATCAAGGGGCTCAACTCCTTCAATGGCTTTCGCTCCCTTTCCATAATGAGTATCATTATTTGATATTTTCGGGCTAAGTCCTTTCCCTCTCATAACAATCCCAATCCTGTGCTCTTTTGCTGATCTCACTATAAAACGAACTCCATCTATTTCCAATCCATTAATTGCTTTAATGAGCGGTCCCGGAGTTTTGATTCTTCCAGCTCTTCGATTCAAGACGCGATCACCCTCAATCGTGGCAAAATTTCCCCTCAAAGCAACATCCCCCTTCTTGATTTTAATTCCTGAACCACTAGCAGTAATGATTCCCCGAGAAATCCCATACTCTACCGGATCATAGCCAAAGAGCGAAAAATGTCCTTCTTCAGACGTAGGAAGATTGCCTTTAAAGGCTGGAAGAAGAAGCCCTAATCTCCCCTTTTTTGCCCACTTGTCTAAATTAGGAGTATGAGCAGCCTGTAAGGGAGTTTTATTTCCAAGGCCCGGTATCTTCTCGTCACCAAGACCATCTAGAACTACAAAAATTATTTTTTTACCAATGCTCATATAAGCTCTTTTTCAATTTCTAAAAGCCTATTATACTTGGCAACACGCTCTCCTCTTGCTGGCGCCCCTGCTTTAATATAGTCAGCACCTATCCCTACTGCAAAATCAGCAATAAAGCTATCACTAGTCTCTCCGGAACGATGCGAAACGATAGTTTTCCACCCAAAACTCTTAGCCTTCATAGCTGCAGCAATAGCTTCTGTCACACTTCCAATTTGATTTATTTTCAAAATTACAGCGTTGCAAGAATCCTCCTCAAGCGCTTTTTCAATGCGAGAAAGATTTGTAACAAGCAGATCATCCCCAATAATTAAAACATTGCTTAGCTTTTTTCTTAGCTTTGCCCATCCTTGAAAGTCATTTTCGTTTAATGGATCCTCTAAACCAACAACATTAAACTCTTCTGTGATCTCCTTATAAAGATCGACTATTTCCTCTAAGTTTTTTTTCGTTCCATCTACTTTATAATCCTTACCATCAAAAAACTCCGACGCTGCAGCATCTATGAAAATCTTCAAATTATTTTTTAGCTGATCAAGGCAAGCAAGAGCCTCTTTTGAGCTTGTAATTTCAGGTACAAATCCACCCTCATCTCCGACATTTATTGATCCCTCTCCATATCTATCTTTAAGACTTGATTTAAGTTCATGATAACTTTCCGTAGCGATACGCAAATTCTCTGAAAAAAGATCCTCTTGAGGCACAATCATAAACTCTTGAAAAGATAAATTTCCTCCCGCATGAACGCCGCCATTTATTACATTAAAGCACGGTCGTGGTATTGATTTTGTTGAAGAAGAAAACGAAGAAATATATTCATAAAGAGGTTGTTCTACTTTTTTTGCTGCGGCACGATAAACCGACATCGAAACTCCGAGAATTGCATTAGCACCAAGGCTAGATTTGTCTTCTGTTCCATCAATTGCCGAAAGAGTTTCATCAATCTCTTTTGGATCAACTTCTCTGCCCTTTATCTTGGGAAAAATAATTTCATTTACGTTTTTTACTGCGTTATTAACTCCTTTACCCATATAACGACTACCACCATCGCGAAGCTCTTTTGCTTCGTAACTTCCTGTAGAGCCTCCTGAAGGCACCGCAGAAACAAACTTTCCCCTTTCAGTGTAAAGAGAAACTTCTACCGTAGGAATTCCTCGGGAGTCAAGGATTTCTCTCGCCTCTAATTTTCTTATCGTCATTGTTTTATGAAGTTATAAGCTGATAACAGGGCTTTTACGCCCTCGCCACAAGCCACAACTATTTGCTTATCTCTTACCTTAGTAACATCTCCAGCGGCAAAAAGTCCCTCTGTATTTGTTTTTGTAGTTTCAAAATCAATTTCAATCTCTCCCCTCTTGCTAAAATTTACCAAATTATTTAAAAAGCTCGTAGTTGGAATAGATCCAATAGCCACAAAAACTCCTTCTACGCTAATTTCTTTTACTTCTCCTCCTTTTTTATAGACAACCGCTTCAACCATATTATCCCCTTTAATCTCCTCAATCCGAGCACTCGTTATTATTTCAATATTTTCCGCCTTCTCCGCTCTTTTTAGAGATATCTCCTCCGCACAGACATTATCAGTCGCTTCGATAATATAAACTTTCTCAACATATTCTTTTAATTCTAAGGCAGCCATCAGCCCAGCATCTCCTCCGCCAGCAACAACAACCTTCTTATTTTTGAAAAACACTCCATCGCAAGTAACGCAATAAGAAACTCCTTTCCCTGTCAATTTTTCTTCGCCTGGAACTTTTAGTGGTCTAGGATTTCTACCCGTTGCAACAATAACTGTCTTTGCTATCTCCTCTCTTTTTTCTGTAAATACTTTAAATTCATCACCTTCTTTTGTAATGTTCTTTACTATCTCACCCTCTACTATCTCAGGATTAAAGTGACGAAGGTGTTCTTCAAACTTCTGCATCAAATTAATTCCTCTTATCTCTTTTTCTCCCGGCCAATTTTCAATCGCACCAGCCCCTCCAGCCTGCCCAACAAAATCTTTCGTAATAAGAAGTGTTTTTAGATTTTTCCGAACACCATAAATTCCAGCTGTTATGCCGGCTGGTCCCCCACCAATTATTATTACATCATACATAGAAAACTTGTGGCAAACGAGCTACTATTTTATTATTTTTTCAATTTTATTAATAAGATCCACTGCAATTAGCGATTCTCCTTTTTCATCAGCCGCCAATTTTCCAGCTTTAGCGTTGATAAAGGCTGCTACTTGTGCTGCCTTAAAACCTTCCACTCCCCTTGCAAGAAGTGCTGCAGAAATTCCAGCAAGAGTATCTCCACAACCACCAGTAGTTAGATACGGTACACTAATTTCATTTACTGCAATCTCTTCACCATCAGAGATAAAGTCTAACTCTCCTTTAAGTAGAATCACGGAAGAAAGCTCCTTCGCCTTTAACTTTACCACCTCTCCCCTATCCTCTTTTTTTGTTTTACCAACATCGATCCCCGTAAGAACGTAAAACTCATGAAGATGAGGGGTAATCAAAAAATTCTTATTAGTAAAATCTATTTTCTCATCTTCAAGCGCATATATTGCATCGGCATCAATTACTACTGGAACAGTTACTTCCTTTAGGTACTCCCTGATTACTTTTTTTGTCTCTTCGTCTCTCCCTGTCCCACCTCCAATAACCACAGCAACGTTACCTCTGGCCACCGTCTTTGCAGAGCGAGTAAGGGCCAGTAAATCAGAAAGATGATCAGTGGATAAATGACCTCCTTCTAACGGAAACGCAACTAAAGAAGGACTAAATCCTGCAGCAATATCTGCCGCACGCTGAGGGGCTATTATTTGGACCATGTCTGCGCCAGCCCTAAAAGCGGAAAAAGCAGAAAGAGCTGGTGATCCGCTATAAACTTTAGAACCGCCAATCACGATAACTAGCCCGTGATCATATTTGCGTGCACTGCTCTCCCTTTTTTTATAAATTTCGCGCAGTAAATTTGAGTTTATTTTCTTCATAATATTTCCTTAAAATATTTTTTTAGATCATTTGAAAAATATGAATTTTCAGCCATAAAAAAAGCATTGGTTTTTAGATAGGAGGGAACATCATTGCAAGAAAACCAACTTCCGTCCAATTGATTGCCGTACACAATTTTTCCACTACTAATAATGCTATTTAATGCATCAGCAATTTTTGCATCTTCTCTCATCTTCTTGAGATGATCAAAGACAAGAGATGTGAGGATATATCTTCCTGCAAGGGCCAGTCTAGAGCTTGTTTCTTCGGGGCTAGGACAGTTATGGATTTTTCTAATTTTGTAAAGACGATTTGCTATTTTTTCCGTCTCAACAATTAAAGAGGAGGCAACCTCCTTGTCGTCAACCTCTTTCAGTGCTACTACTGGCTTTTCCGAAGTACGATAAGCACTAAAAAGCTGATCAATCCCAGGTTTTTTCCCGTAAAAAATTGTATCAGGGAAAGAAACTGCAAACGGCTCTCCTTCCATTTTCTTTTCAGTTTTAGAGATTGTATAACCACTTTCAGTCTTTTTTTTCTGAAGAAGATAAGAAAAAGAAATTGGAGAGTAACGATCCTTAAACCCTTTTTCCTTATCAGAAACTTTATCAATATCTTTAAAGTGGTTAACGACTACCTTGCCAGAAGAAGGGAGAACAAAAACTATTTCATCTGCATCACTCTCTACTGCCTCATCAACAATATGTTGAATTAACGGATAATCCCCTACAGGAAGAAGCTCTCGTGGAACAGACCTACTAAAAGGAAACAAGCTTTCACTTGCTTCTGTGATAGGGATTACAACTTTTTTTAATTTCTTAATCATCGTCATTAATTCTTCTTAAAAAGGTTGGCTCATCCCATTTCTCCTCTTCTTTTATTATCTCTTCCTCCTCTTGGCTTTGCGGTTTTTTTTGTTTTTCCGGAGGAATGATATTTTTATCATAAGAGATAACAATCTTCTTTTCTTTGTCTGTTTTCTCTTTCTTGCTTGTTTTCTTTCTTTTGTTTGACTTCTTTTTTGGCGACGCTTTTTTAGGTTTCTCTACTTTCTTTTTTTCTGGTTTTCTCTTTTCTCCTTCAACTCCTATTTCTTTCTGAAGATATTCCTCTCCACAACCAGTCGCAAGAAGAACTATCTTAATCTTATCTCGATATCTTTGTTTTTGTATTATTCCAACAATAATTTTTGCTTTTCCATCTGTGTAATGAGCAATATTTTCAGCTATTGCAGAAATATCCGCAAGACCTATGTCCTTTCCTCCCGTAATGTTAAAAAGCACACCGCGAGAACTGCTAATATCATAAGAGTAGAGCGAATTTGAAACGGCCTTCCTGACGATCTCCTGAGAACCTTCCTCTAAGTTGGCCTCAATTGTATTAAGATAGGTAAGTTTGCGCGCTCCTTTTCGATTCTCTAAAACAGCACGCACATCAGCAAAATCAATATTGATTAGGCCAGTTTCATAAATAGTCTCTACAAGGCCTTCAAGGTCTTGAGCAAGATTTTCATTCATTACAGACAAGGCTTTCTTCAACGGTGTATTTTTATCAACAATTTCAAATATTTTTTCGTTTGGCAAAATCGTAACTGCATTCAGATGAGGCATCGCCTTTTTAATTGCACTTTTGGCTATTTTCATCTTCTTCTCTCCTTCAAAAAGAAAGGGAAGAGTAAAAAAGCCATAAGTAATTACTCCCATTTCGCGAGCTGCTGCAGCAAAAACAGGAAGAGCTCCAGAGCCGGCCCCTCCTCCAAGGGAAACAACTAAGATTACAATATCCTGCCCTCTAAAAAGTTCCTTTATCTCCTCATATTCTTCTTTTGCAGCTTTCTCTCCAAGCTCAACGTTCATTCCCGTTCCAAGTCCCCCTGTCACCTTCTTGCCAAAATTAAATCCCTTAATTTTTTTTCTTTTCGTAACCTCTTCTAGCGCCCGTAAATCAGTGTTTGCAGCAGCAAAAAGAACTCTTTTTAAGTCAGATGAAATGCCACTGATAATCGAACCTCCTCCCCCTCCTACTCCCACAACCCTTACCTTTATTTCACGGATTGAGTCCTCTTCCGCTACGTCTTTTTTCTTTGCAGTTGTTTTTTCTTTCTTGGTCATGGTTTAATTTTACAAGGTTAATAATGCGTCGTCAAATGTTTGTAATTATTTTTTATTTTCTTTTTCTATGCGAAAAACTTTGCTTAATTTTTCACGATCATATCCACTTATAATTTCTCCATTTATATCAATTAAAGGAACGTATGCTTTTCTTGTTTTTTCTAAGAGTTCTTTTTTATATTCCTTGTTCTTAATATTTTTTTCTTTAAATAATATTCTGTTTTTATTAAAAAAAGCTTTTGCCGTTGTGCACCACAAGCAAAAATCTTTAGTATAAATTACAACTTCTTTCATTGTGAAAAATAAATAATTGATGCCTTGTCATTCTACCAAAAAAGAAATAATACAGCAAACTACTTGACATAAAATTAAAGTGTTGTATAAATAAGAAAAGGGGGTGTTGTTATGTCGTGGTGGTTCGACATAGATGGCACAATAACAGTTGCTGGTGGTTATGGTCTTTCCAATAAAAAAATCCCCTGGAAATTACAGTGGATAGTTTTTAAAATCTATAAACCAAAAACAAGATGGACTGTAGATTTTATGCACTCTCTCCGTGAGGGAGGAGAAGAGGTAAATATTGTAACTGCTAGATCAGAAGAGATAGAAGAATTAACTCGAGAATTTTTGAGAGAAAAAAATGTTCCTTATAACAAGATTTTTTTTGTCAATCCAGGAGAAGGATCAGAAAAAAGAAAAATTGACATAATAAAGAAACACAAAGGAAAGTTCCTTTTCGATAATAATAAGCGAGTTGCAAGACTTGCAAAAGAAAATGGAATTTTCGCTTACTTAGTTTAAAGTCAGGACCGCAATCCTGATTTTTTTTATAAGGTTCCTAGCTTTGTTTCTCTTTTTTTATTTCAGTAATCTATATAAAATATAGGCAATTATTCCTCCTGTAAGTGCTGTAAAAAGCTGTGCCCATCCCATCATAGAGGCTATTATTACTTCATTTATAATTAAGAGACCAGAGATGAACAAGAAAAGAAACTTTAAAAAAGAAGCAATTAATACTCCCTTCAAGAAGCTGTCTTTAAAATTATTAAATGTAAGCACCAAAATAATATTACCTGTTATAATAAAAGGAATCATAGGAGCAAGCAAAAAAGGAAGAAGCCCTGTAAATAAGGCAATTATGCTTGGCACTATTGCAATTAGAATCGCAACTCTTATTCCAAGAAAAAGAACAGAAAGAAAAAGAATGGCGTTTACTATAGGGCCAGTAACGAACTGACTGCCTGTAAACGGAACAAGGGTGACCATAAAGATCATCACCAGACTTGTAAAAAAATAAGATACATTTTGTAGGTTAATAATTTGAGTTTTCATTTTGTTTTTTTGAATCCCCTTTTAGGAGCTTTATAATAATTGGTATGACAAAAGCGATGAATTATTTCTTTTGATTTTAAGATACTTTTGTATATTTTTTTTACCTCTTCATTGTCTTCGGCTTTTTCAATTTTCTTTTTTTCTCCAGCAAACTGAAGTCCTTTTTTTCGCTTTTCTCGAATATCTTTATTGACAGGAATGGACTGTCCTCCCCCACCAATGCAACCCCCTTTACAAGCCATCACCTCTAGGTAATCATATTTACTTTTGTCTTTTTTTAGCTCTTCAAGAATTTTCTTTGCTTTCCCTAATCCGTGTACTACGGCAACTTTTCTCTTTTCTCCCTTTATTATTATCTCCCCTTCATAAATCCCTTCTTCTTTTTCGTAAAGCTTCACATCTTCTCCGGTAGCATTTTTTATTGCTGATTTCATCACTCCACCACTCATTCCATAGCAAACCCCAGAAGAAGATGGTTCTCCAAAGGGAACATCAAGTGAGGAGGCTTTGATGTTTTTAAGATTTATGTTCTTTCTTTTTAAAACTCTACCCACTTCTCTCGTAGTAAGAACATAATCCACGGGTTTCTCCCCATTTATCATGAGCTCCTCTCTTTCTATTTCATATTTCTTTGCTACGCAAGGCATAACAGAAACAACTTTTGCTCCCTTTACGGATTCCTTAATGAGACCACCTAAAATAATATGAGGTGATCGAACAGTGGTAAGATGAGGGATAAAATTAGGGTAGTAAAGCTCTACAAATCTTACCCATGCAGGACAACAAGAAGTCATCATTGGCAAGCTTTTCTTTTCTATTCTATCAAAAAGTTCTTTTGATTCCTCAATAGTGGTAATGTCAGCCCCTAAAGAAACATCAAATACTTTGTCCGCACCAATTTCCTTAAGTCCAGAAGACAATTTTTCGGTTAGAACAGAGCCATAAGGAAGATTAAACTCTTCACCTATAGTAGATCTTACCGCAGGGGCAATTTGCAATATTATATCTTCATTGTTTTTTTCAAAAGCTTTTTCACTTTCTTCAAACTCTCCTACCGCCTCAAAGGCACCAGCTGGGCAATGGATTATGCATTGTCCACAATAAACACAATCTCTATTTTCCGAAGGAATAATTTCACAAAAACCTTTTCTTTCTTGCATCTCTAGAAATTCTACTCCTTGATCTTTACAGACTTCAACACAGTTACGACAATCAATGCACTTGGAAGAGTCAAACTCTAAAGAAGGGCCAAATTGATATACTGGATAATCTTTTTTTCTGTCATTGAAGCGATTTATTTTTACGCCATACTGCTTCGCTAAATCAAGCATTTTACATTTTAAATTCCAAACACAGTCACCACACTCTTCTCGATGTTGAGAAAACAGAAGTTCCAGATTTATTTTTCTTGCTTTATCTAGGGAAGTTGATTTTGTTTTAACTTCCATCTTGTCTCTAACTGTTAAATTGCAAGATGTAACAAATTTCCCTTCAACTTCTACCAAGCACAATCTACAACTTGCCTTATTTTTCAAATCAGAATGACAACAAAGTGCCGGAATAAAAAAACCATTCCTTTCCGCCACCTCTAGAACAGTCTCCCCCTCGGTCGCCTCCACAATCTTACCGTTAATTGTTATTTTTATCATTGTTATTAACTATTTTGTTAAGTAGACTTTGAAAAGGAACAACAGCTACTCTTCCAAGCGGACAAAAGCTAGAATTTTCCATTGCAAAAAATATGTCATCAATCTCTTCCATCTTCTTCTTTTTTATTATTTCTAAAATACGATAAGTCCCCTCTCGACAAGGAGTGCACTTATTGCAATTACCTTCAAACAAAAATTTTGCCCATTTTTCCATTAATAAAAAGGGTTCTGTTTTTTTTCTGTCGTAAACAATTATAGAAGCAAGTCCTTTTACTTTTTTATCCAGTTCTTCGGGAAGCATTATTTCACCACAAGCACCTCCTCCTACCTGTAAAAAATAATCAAAATCAGGAGCATTTCTTGTCTTTTCAAGAATCTCACGAATAGTGGTTTCTTCATGAAACTCAAAAACACCTTTATTTTTTACCTTACCAGAAATAGAATAAAATCTAGTTTTCTTATAGCTGCCTCTTTCAATTTGATAAACACTATAAAAAGTTTCTACATTATTTATTAGTGTGGGATATCCCCAAAGGCCGCTTTTCGTAGGAAAAGGAGGTTTGCTACGAGGCTCGGGTCGCTTTCCTTCAATCGCCTCCAAAATAGCTGTTTCTTCTCCTCCTATATAGCCTCCCTCTTTTTTAAACAAAACAAAGCGATCATCAATTAAGCCTTCCAATAAATCTTTAAGTTCAGAGTAATAATCCTTATTTAAATAAATATAGGCACTAGAGTTTTGAAAAGTATCAAGGGCAATTTTTATTCCTTCAATAACTTCTTTTGAGTGGTTTTTTAAAAGATAATAGTCTTTAAAGGTCTCTAGCTCTCCTTCCGAGGCATTGCAAATTATATAGTGTTTTTCCGATAAGTTTTCTTTTACTAAGCTCCATTTTTTCCAAACAGGAAAATTACATCCACTCCTTCCAGTAATTTCTGCCTTTTTTATTTTTTCAATTATATCAATCATCAAAAGTATTATATGTTAAAGTGATTATAATCTCAATAAAATGCTTTTACAGAAAAAGAAGTTTAATGTATATTTAGAAAAAGGAGATAAATATAGAGCATATGGGAAAAATATTAATCGCACTTGTAAATAATCTTACTCGGGAAATGTATGCCCAGAATTTCTCAAAAAATAATTTTGAAGTAATAACTGCTAGCAACGGGAAAGAAGCGTACAGATTGGCAAAAAAAGAAAAACCAGAAGCCATAGTGGCTGACGTCTCTCTTCATGAAATGAGCGGATTTGAGCTCATAAAGAATTTAAAAAAAGACAAAAATACAAGTCGAATTCCAGTCCTTATTTACTCGCGAACAGGAAGCAATCTCCACAAAAAAACGGCGATAAAAGTAGAGGCTAGAGACTTTATTAACGGAGTCTGGGACTCTCCTAAGAAAATTGTCCTCAAGGTAAAGTCTCATCTTGGAGCGCAAAAAGGTTACCTTATACACCCTTCAGAAGATTCTTTTGAAAGTCTTAAGGAAATGGCAGATGATCTCGAAGAAGATGCATATTGTCCGTTTTGTAAAGGAAATAAATCTCTTTATTTGATACGAGATCTTTCCACCGGCAAAAACTATTTTAAAGTATCTCTTGTTTGTCCGAAATGCTCGTTTAAAGGGCCTAGCAAATAAAAAAGTGGAGGTATTTCCTCCACTTTTTCTTCTTCCCCTATTTTTGCTTCTTTTCTTGCCTGGCACAATCAAAAAAATAAGTGAAAAATAATACAAGTACAGTGATTATTATAAGAACAACTTGTATGAATCTTAACGCATAATCACTCTCTTCAATTATTTCACCAACAGAAAGCAAAGTCGGAAAAGCAAGAGCGAAAAGAACAATTAAAATTACCAAAGAAACTATTTGTCTCATTGTAATTCCTCCTTTTTAACATCCTTATACCATAATAATCATATTAAGTCAATAGTAAGAACCTTTTTGACAAATCTAATATCACCTATATAATAAAGTCAGTTATTCGTTATTTTTATACAACATGGAGTTTTTCTTCGGCATTCATCTAGTAGATCTCTTCGATATTGCAATTGTTGCAATTTTTATCTATATCGGAATTCTTTTTTTAAAACAGACGCGTTCTCTTCTTGCATTTATCGGAGTTTCCCTATTGGCTATTATTTACGCTCTCGCACAAACATTTCACCTTTACATCACTGCTCTGGCCTTACAGTCCTTTTTCAGTATTTTCGTTATAATCATCGCCATTGTTTTCCAAGACGAACTTAAGAGATCTTTTGAACTCTTAGCAACTTCAGGTACAAGAAGAATCAAGAAAAAACCTGCTCTTTCTTTTTCTCCAACAATATTTTCCATTATTCAGGCAACTTCAAACCTAGTCCGAAAAAAACACGGAGCACTAATTATTATTCCCGGACAAGAGCTGATAGAAAGACACCTTAGTGGAGGACATGTATTAGATGGAATTGTTACTCCATCACTGCTTGAAAGTATCTTTGACCCTAAATCACCAGGTCACGACGGTGCAGTAGTCATTGGAAAAGAACGTATTTCTAAATTTGGGGCACATCTTCCCCTCTCACAAAACCTCAAACAAATAAAAGACAAAGGCACAAGACACAGTGCTGCTATTGGAATTTCAGAAAAAACAGATGTTCTTGCTGTAGTTGTCTCTGAGGAGCGAGGAGAAGTTTCCGTTGCAAAAAATGGAAAATTAAAAACCCTTAAAGATCCACAAGAACTAGAAAAATACCTAGAACATCACTACAAAGAAAAGTTCCCAGAAAAACCAGAAAACTTTTGGGGAAATTTATTTAAAAAAAGATTAGTAGAAAAAAGCGTAGCGCTTTCCTTTGCTTGTATCTTGTGGTTCTTTGTAATTTTCCAAGCAGAGATAGTGCAAAGAGATTTTCAAGTTCCTATTAGTTACACAAACATCTCTGAAAACTTAATAATTGAAGAGACCTCTCCTGATACAATAACTGTAACTCTCTCAGCTCGAGGACAGGGAATAATGGGAGGAATTGGCTCAGAATCGTTAAGAGCTATTATTCCAAGTGCAGAAATAGATTCTGGCGTTACAGAGATTGAAATGGAAAAAAGACATATAACTCACCCCTTTAATGTATCAGTAATAAAAATAGATCCACCCGTAGTTAGTGTGACTGCCCAAAAATATAATGAAAAAGAGTTTCCAATTAGAGCAAATATAGTTAACTTATCACAAGATTTAAGTATAAAAGAAACACAAGTAGTTCCTGAAAAAATAGAGTTGCTTATCCCAGAAGAAGAGGAAGATTTGCCTGAATATATTCTTACTGAAATAATTGATGCCAGTGAAATAGAAGAAACAACAACCTTTGAGAGTAAGATTGTTTTCTCTCCTCAATACAGATTACAACAAGATGTATCTCGCAACGTTGCAGTTACAATTGTTGTAGAAGAAGATGGTGATGACTAAAAAATATTCTACTTAAATCTTTATCTCTATTTCTCTTGTTTCTCCGGGTTTAAGCTTGCCTATTTTAATATCACCAATGCGAACCCTTTTTAATGAAACAACGTTGTAGGAAAGATCATTTAGCATAACTCTTATTTGATGCTTCTTCCCTTCGTTTAAAATCATTACAAGGGTTTTTTTGTTTTTAATTTTTGTTTTAACTGGAAGCAACTTACCCAGTGTCTTTGTCTTCATTCCAGATTCAAAAACCCTCACAACACTTGGCCTTAGAACCTCTCTCACATTAACCACATACTCCTTTTCATACTTTTCCTTTTTAGATAAAACTTCTCTTGCAAAGCGCCCATCGTTTGTTAGAAGAAGCAAGCCCTCAGAATATTTATCCAGTCTTCCTATCGGATACAGTCCTTTTTCCTTCCACTCCGTGACAACGCTTTTCTTGCCAGGCAAGTCCTGCGTTGCAAGTCCTCTTGGCTTGTAATAAGCGATGTATTGATAATTTTTCTCATTTTCCTTTAACTGAACCCTATCTCCGTCTTTTACTATAAATCCTTTTTTAATAGTTTTACCATTAACTAAAACCTTTCCTTTTTCAATAAAATCATCTGCTTCTCGCCGGGAAGCTAGTCCTTTGTCTCTTAGATACTTGTTGATACGTATTGGATATTTCACAGATTTATTGTTTCAGCCATTTTTCCAAAAAATCCTCTCTTCCTATAGAAGCATGCTTAACATCTCTTTCCTCTCCAGAGAAATGCTTTTCTTTTCGCTCTTCTGACACGTTTTCAACATTAAACCCGGCTTTTTCAAATAATCTTTGATGTTTCGCAACCAAAAATGAAGTAGCTGTAATTTCCTTAATATCCGGATCATTTTGTACTATTCGAGCAAGCTCTCTTATTCCTCCAAGATATAATGCCGTTTTGTTTTTAACTGTTTCTCCCGGAGGGGCATGTACATGTATAACAGACCCCGACTTACCATAAGATAATAGCCTATTTATCTCAGTAAATCCGCTTGTTTCATTGAAAGCACGGGCTTGTGCTTCTTCAAATTTATCCGGATTATTTTTTTTAACATCAGTAATCGGAATTAAAGCTTCCATTGCATTCTCTTTAAAATTCTCTTTTGAGGTACTTCTACACAAATCAAGTTTATTTTTTATTTCCTCTATTTTTTCTTTAGGTAAAATTTCCTTGTCTATGTGCTTAAATAAAAACTCCATTTTTGCCATAAGAAAATCTACTCTTTCTTCGGTATCATCATATTGCTCACATAATTCGTCTATTCTCTTTTCTGCTAATTCAATTAAGTCATCTCTACCTTCTACTTTTTCACTTGATTTTTCCAAATCAATCTTCTTTTCTCTTCCCTCTAACTCCTCTTCGTTGCCACCGGTTTCATTTTTTTCCATCAAAGGATCTCTTTCAAATTTATTGCCCATTTTTTGTTTCTTTATTTATGATAAATCAAACTTATAAAGCTTTTTTAATAGTACCACAAAATAAAAAACTCGAGAAATATCTCGGATAAGTTTGCAGGCAGAATGGGACGATTTTCGAACTTTTAAGTGGTTATATGAGATAGATAATCTAGATGATGT
>PWNV01000004.1 GCA_003557645.1 Candidatus Nealsoniibacteriota bacterium | reverse complement strand
GAGAAGGAGACAAAGAAGTGACACTGGAGGTTTCAAGTGCAACTGAATCCTGCGAAAACACACAGACAGTTAGCGTTCGTCCACCACCTCCCGATGACTGGAGAGAAGTGGATCCTTTCTAAGAGAGATACTGCCCTTCTATTGAAGAGGCAGTGTTTTTTTGTTATTCTTGTGATATGGATTTTCTATTTGTTTTTTTACTAGGACTTGCCATCGGTTCATTTATTAATTGTGCCGTTTATCGCGTTTATACCGAGCAAAGCATGAGAGGCACATCTTTTTGTCCTCACTGTAGGCACAGTCTTTTTGCCAAGGACCTGGTTCCTCTTTTAAGTTGGGTTTTTTTATTTGGAAGATGCCGGTATTGTAAAGAAAAAATATCAGTACAGTATCCTCTGGTAGAGCTTGCTGTTGGGTTGGTTTTTCTGTCTTCTTATTTATTTATCGTTCCTGCACTTTCTCTTGCTACACTTTTCTATTTGTTTTTTGTTCTGTCTTTGCTTTCCTTTGTTTTTGTCTATGATTTAAAGTATTATATTATTCCTGATTTTGCCGTTTTCTCTCTTATAGGAATAGCTCTCCTTTATCGCTTTTTCCATTTTTTCACAGAAGGAGATGTAAATAATCTTCTTTATCCTGTTTTTTCCGCTCTGGGAGCGTTTGTATTCTTTTTTCTTATTTTCTATCTCTCTAAAGGAAAAGGGATGGGGTTTGGTGATGTTAAATATGTTATTTTCATGGGTCTTTTCCTTGGATTTCCTGAAATCATCGTTGGCCTTTTTCTTTCTTTTTCTCTTGGTGCTATAATAGGATTAATCTTATTAACACTGAAAAAAAAGGGAATGAAAAGTGAGATACCTTTTGGACCCTTTCTTATTACCGGTACAATTCTTTCCTATTTTTTTGGAGATTTTTTAGTAGATTGGTATTTTAGTTTTATTATATGAGCACAAAAGGATTTAGTATTATAGAGTTAATGGTAGCTATAGGGATAATAGCAATTGTTTCGGTGCTTGTTTTTCCTGGTTATGGGATTTTTAATAGAAATATTTTCTTGGAAGAAGAAGTAAATAATATAGCAAAAGAGATAGAAAGAGTAAGAGGTATGTCAATCTCTGCTAAAGAGGTTGATTTTGAGATAGATGAGAATTTGTATGACTTTGTTCCTGGGAGAAGATACGGAATAAGGTTTGAGAGTGATAATTATGAATTGTTTGCAGAAACTCGAATAGTTCCAACTGGTGGCGGAGATGAGGAGATAAGAAGAGTTATAATTAGAAAAAAAGAACTGGAGAGAGAAGTTGTTGTGTTCTCACCAGAAGATCCGTTAGAGGTTACTTTTTCTCCTCCTGATCCGACGGTGCGCTTTAGCGAAGAAGAAGTAGATGAAGTTGAGATAGAGATAGGGTATGCTTATGAAAACGATCCTAAGATGATTATCATTGTTAATAGTGTCGGCCTTGTAAGCATTAAGCATCTATGAGATTAAAAAAACTACAAAAAGGACTTACTTTTATCGAGCTTTTAGTTGTTATTGGCGTGATCTCCACGGGAGTGGTGGCTTCTGTTGCCATGATTACCAGTGCTTTTACATCTACGATGCCTTTAGCTGATAAGTTAACAGCTTCTTACCTAACACAAGAGGGGGTTGAATCTGTTAGAAGAGTTAGGGATTCGGGATGGCTTCAAGGGAAGGGGTGGGAAGATATAGTAGACGAGATGGAGGGAACAGGAAGAATTGATTACAACTCTGAAGAAATTGAAGGTGGTTTAGGAGCTAACTTTTTTAGGCTTTACGTTGATGGAGACGGTCTCTTCAGCCACGACGACGCAGGAGATTACTCTGGATTTAGAAGAGAAGTAAATGTTGAGAGAGTAGAAACCGCAGAAGAAGATTATTTACTTGTAACGGTCACTGTTTTTTGGGAAGAAAGAGGAGAAGAAGAGAGAAGAGAGGCTTACCTTAAATTATACAGATGGTATGACTAAGAAAATATTTCAAAATGAAAAAGGAATAACGCTAGTAGAGGTGCTGGTGTCGATGTTTATATTTTCACTTATAATCGTAATGCTTACAGGAACACTTATTACCAATCTTCGAGTAAAACAAAGAATTTTCACTACACAAAGAAATCTGGGAGAGATAAACTATGCGATGGAGTACATAAGCAGACTAGCAAGAATGGCAAGAAAAGACATCGATGGAAGTTGTATTGGATACGAGGATTATACTTACAATCTAGAAAATGAAGTATTGAAATTCTTCGATTATCAAGGGAGGTGTATTAGTTTTTTTGAGGAAGATGAGAGAGTGAAAATAGTGATTGAGGGGGAAGAAACAGTGGAAGGATTTTTGACATCCTCTAATATCGTTATTGAAAACTTTCAGATTAGAACGATTATAGACCCAGAAGAAGATCAGGGAAAAGCAGAAAAGGATATTAATAAAATACAACCGTCGATAACAGTTCTCTTTACCGCAAAAGAGGAAGATCAAGACTGGTTTGAGCTTGATATTCAGACCACTATTACAAGAAGAGGTATTGATTTTGCAACCCCTTAATTATGAATAAAAAACAAAAAGGATCAGCTTTATACTTTACTATTATAATAATGGGAGTGCTTTTTATTCTTGGACTTTCCTCTACGAACATGTTCATCAGTCAACTTAGAATGATTGAAGATATCGGAGAATCGGTAACCGCTTTTTACGCTGCTGACACAGGGATAGAAGAGATCCTGTATTCTTGGGATGATGAAAGTTTTGACGAGCTTGATTGGGACACAGAACATGAACTTGCAGAAGACACTTATTATATGTATGAAAAGGAAGGACCGGTTCTTATTGACTGGTACTATGAGACGGAGATTAAATCTGTAGGACTGCACAGAGGAACCAGAAGAGCTATCTGGATAGTTAGAAGAACTCATGAAGAATAAAGAGGGGGCAAAAAAAAGAATAGAAGATCTCAAGAAAGTTATTAATCATTATCGCTATCTCTATCATGTTCACGACAGAGAGGAGGTGTCCGCCGATGCACTGGACTCTCTTAAAAAAGAGCTTTTTGATTTGGAGAGCGATTTTCCTGATCTTGTAACTCCCGATTCGCCGACACAAAGAGTGGAAGGAAAGACGCTTGATGAGTTTGAAAAAGTAGAGCACTACAGAGAGATGTTCTCTTTCCAAGATGCTTTTAGTAAGGAGGATATGTGTAATTTTGAAAAAAGAATAAAACGTCTCCTTCCTCCCGAAGTTAAGATAGATTACTTTTGTGAACTTAAAGTGGATGGTTTAGCGGTAGAGCTTGTTTATGAAGATGATGTTTTAGTTAGTGGCTCTACAAGAGGTGATGGAAAAATTGGCGAGGATGTAACGCAAAACTTGAAGACCATAGAAGCAGTTCCTTTACGACTTCGATCTCCAAGCAGTTTTTCTAAAGAAGAAAAGAAAATTTCTCAGAGCTTTGGATGGAGAAAAGACGGGAAAAGTATTGTTGTTCACGGGGAAGTTTTTATTTCCAAAAAAGAGTTTTTAAAACAGAACAAAGAAAGAGAAAAAATGGGACTTCCTCTCTACGCCAATCCAAGGAATATTGCCGCTGGATCAATAAGACAGCTTGATCCAAAGATTGCTGCAAGCCGCAATCTTGGTTTTCTTGCTTATAACCTAGTAGCGGACAAAGAAGAAAAAGAAATGGTGACTCCCTTTGGAGCCAAAACGCACCAAGAAAAGCATCTTCTCCTACGTGCTCTTGGATTTAAAACAGTGGATCGTGAAAAGTACTGTCGAGATCTCTCTGAGGTTTTTCATTTTTACAGAAAAACGGAAAAGGAAAGAGAAAGGTACACTTATCAAATTGACGGAGTGGCTGTGTTTGTAAATGACAACGAGTTGTTTGAAGTATTGGGAGTTGCTGGAAAGTCTCCTCGTGGTGGGATTGCTTACAAATTTCCACTAGAGGAAAGAGCAACAACAATAAACGACGTGCATTTTCAAATAGGAAGAACGGGAGCGATTACTCCGGTGGCTTTACTTGAACCGATTTCTCTTGGAGGAGTAACCGTATCTCGTGCTACACTGCACAACGAAGATGAGATCAAGCGTTTGGGCGTAAAGAAAAAAGATACGGTGATAGTTGGAAGGGCGGGAGATGTTATTCCTCGTGTTGTGAAAGTATTAAAAGAGTTTCGCAAGGGAGAAGAAAAGAAAATTGTTTTCCCCAAAAAGTGTCCGCTTTGTGAGGGAGAGGTCTTGCGACCGAAAGATGAGGCGAGATGGTACTGTATTAATAAAAACTGTCAAGGAAAGAGAAGGCAACAACTTAGTTATTTTGTTTCCAAAAAAGGGTTTGATATTGATGGATTAGGAGAAAAAGTTATTGATCAGCTGTTAATGGAAGGAATCATCTCTGATCCGGCTGATCTCTTTATGCTTCACGAAGGAGATTTAACTCATCTAGAGCGTTTCGCGGAACTATCTTCCAAGAAATTGGTTGCGTCTATTCAAAACAGCAAACACATCTCTCTTTCTCGGTTTCTGCAAGCACTTTCAATCTCTTATGTGGGAGAGGGTGTTGCGCGTGATATAGCAAGAGCTTTTGGTAGCCTAGAAAAAGTAGAAAGTGCCTCTTTAGAAGAACTGGAAAATGTTCCTGATGTAGGTCCAAAAACTGCAAAACAGATTTTTAAATTTTTCCAAGATGAAAAAAATAGAGACCTCATTAAAAAGTTAAAAGATGTGGGAGTAGTAATAAAGAAAGAAAAAACACAAAAAAAGTTTGATGGGAAAGTTTTTGTTATTACTGGTAGTCTTGAGAAGATGACAAGAGAAGAGGCGAAACAAAAAATTTCTCATTTAGGAGGGAAAGTTTCATCATCAGTTTCTCGCAACACAAACTATCTAGTAGTAGGAGATAATCCGGGGTCCAAGCTTAAGGAGGCGAAAGCCTTAAAAAGAAATATTATTAACGAAGCAGAGTTTTTGAATCTTATCAATGAAAAAAATAATTGATCATATTAAGGGATTTGACTTTATTCTTTTGTCTTCTGTACTCCTTCTTGCTGTGATCGGAATGCTTTCTATTTATGGGTCTAACAGTGAAATTGCGGTAAGGCAAGCCTTTTTTCTTGTTGGAGGGATTTTCTTAATGTTTTTAGTCTCTTTCATTGACTGGCGAATTTTCCGAGAAAACTCTTATTTAATTTTGGCACTTTATTTCTTTTCCTTATTTCTTTTGGTGGGACTTTTCTTTTTTGCTCCAGAGATAAGAGATGTAAGGAGGGGGTATGAGATAGGGCCGTTTCTTTTTGACCCAGGAGAAGTTTTCAAAATAGTTATTATTATTTTATTGGCTAAGTTTTTTTCCAACAGACACGTGGAGATGTACAAGGTTTCTCATATTGTACTTGCTGGGATATATGTTCTTATTCCTACCTTTCTTATTTTTAGACAACCAGATCTTGGATCTGCACTAATCCTTGTTATTATGTGGATCGGTGTACTTTTGCTTTCTGGAATTAAGTTACGCCACTTTATAGCTATTTGTCTTTTAGGGGTAGTTTTCTTAGGAGTCGGTTGGTCGGTTTTCTTGCAAGATTATCAAAAAGATCGTGTTATTGCTTTCTTGGAGCCTCAGCTTGATCCTCAAGGGATAGGATGGGGGCAAACGCAAGCACAGATAGCGGTAGGAAGCGGTGGTTTTCTTGGTCAGGGGATTGGAAGTGGTTCTCAAACCCAACTAGGCTTTCTTCCTCTTCCCCAAACAGATTTTATTTTTGCCGCCATCGCAGAAGAGATGGGTTTTATCGGAGTAGTATTGCTTGTCTTTGGATTCATTGTGTTCTTTTGGCGAAGTTTCCTTGTTATTTTACACTCAAACACGAACTTTCCACGTCTTTTTGTTTTTGGTTTTGTTGTTATTATAGCTACCCAGGCGTTTATAAATATGGGAATGAATCTAGGTGTTCTGCCGATTATCGGTACACCGCTTCCTTTGGTAAGTTATGGAGGAAGTAATCTGCTTTTTGTTTTTCTGGGACTTGGAATAATGGAAAGCATAAGAAAAGACATCTCTTTCCACGAGGGGTTGACAAAAAATATATTATAAGTAAAATTAGGACTACTTATAGCAACAGGTCCTCAGAAAGACCCTTTTTTTGTTTAAATTATTACTCTCTTGTTTGATATCATTTTAATAGCTCGTGAATAAAAGTTTTTAAGACCTCACGGTTTCGTTGTGGGGCAGTTTTGTTTTGTCTTATGCAAAAAGTAAAATATTTTGGAAAGAAAAAAATATCGCTTCCTCCTCCCTATCTTTTAAGTACCCAAAAAGATCCTTGGAAAAACTTTTGGGATGAAAGATTAAAGACTCTCTTCCATGAAGCGTCTCCTATTCGGGATTATACCGGAAAAGAGTGGGAACTTTATTTTTCCGACTATCGTCTTGGAAAGCCTAAGTACGAAAACGGAAAAAAAGCAAAGGAGAACAACGATTCTTACGAGGCACCCTTGAAAGTTGAGGTAGAGCTTCGTAATCTTAAAACAAAAAAAACAAGCAAACAAGAGATTTTCTTGTGTGACTTCCCCCTTATGACAGAGAGGGGAACTTTTATTATTAACGGCGTAGAAAGAGTTCTTGTTGCACAAATTATTCGCTCTCCGGGAGCATTTTTTACTGCTCAAATGTCACGTGGTGAAAAGTGTTTCGGAGCAAAAATCATTCCTAACAGAGGGACTTGGCTTGAATTTCAAACGGAGTCATCCGGTTTTATCGGAGTGAAGATAGATCGTAGGAGAAAGGTTTCTGCAACAACGTTACTTCGTGCTCTCGGACTTCCAGGAATGAAGTATCCTGGATGGAAAGAAGCTAGCGATAAGGAAGTAATGGATCTCTTTAAAGATGTTGATAAAGGAGAGAAAAGATATATTGAAAAAACAATTGAACGTGACTCGGCAAAAAACAGGGAAGAAGCTCTTGTAGAGATATATAAGAGAATACGTCCTGGAGATGTGGTAACCCCAGAAACAGCCAGGGAACTAATAGAGAATACTTTTTTTAATTTTGAGCGTTACGATTTTTCTGATGTTGGGCGTTGGAGAATGTGGCAAAGGCTTCCTGAAATAACAAGGAAAAAGGAAATTGAGATTGAGGACAGGTTGCTTTATCCAGAAGATATTGTGGCAACCTTAAGAGAGATTATAAGGTTGAACAATGATCCTACCGCTAAGGAAGATGAAATAGACCATCTCGGCAACAGAAGAATGAGGTTTTTTACAGAGCTCTTAGAAAGCACCTTACGTGTGGGGCTTGCGAGAATAGAAAGAAATGTAAAAGACAAGATATCTACGTTAGAAGTTGATAGCATTAATCCTGGAAAGATTATAAATTCTCGTCCTTTTGCATCAGCAGTGCAAAGATTTTTTGCCTCGTCTCAGATATCTCAGTTTATGGATTGCGACAATCCACTCTCTGAGCTAGAACACAAGAGGAGACTCACTGCAACTGGACCGGGTGGATTAAGGAGAGAACGTGCTGGATTTGAAGCAAGAGATGTTCAAGCTTCTCACTACGGAAGAATATGCCCTATTCAAACCCCAGAAGGACAAAACGTAGGGCTGGTAGGTCATTTATCTTTGTACGCAAGGACAAACCGTTACGGCTTCTTGGAAACCCCTTACTTTAAAGTAAAAAAAGGGAAGGTCACCAAAGAGATGATTTATCTCGATGCTCATGAAGAAGAGAAGTATCGTATTGCTCACGGCGGAGTAGATGTTGATGAAAAAGGAAATATTGTCAAAAACAAAGTTGAAGCCAGAGTGAAAGGAAATCCAATGATTATTGAAAAAAAAGACATAGATTTGATTGATGTTTCCGCAGAACAACTGGTTTCGGTTGCTTCCTCTATTATTCCTTTTCTGCAAAGTGATGATGCTAACAGAGCATTGATGGGGTCAAATATGCAAAGACAAGCCGTTCCTCTAATAAACCCGGAAGCTCCTTTAGTTTCTACCGGAATAGAAGAGAGAATTGCACTTGATTCTGGTCAAATTGTTATTGCAGAAGAAGCAGGAGAAGTAAAAGAGGTTGATGCGGACCATATTTTATTAAAAACAAAGAACGGAAAGAAAAGATACGATTTAGAAGTTTTTTCAGAAACAAATCAGTATACCTGTTTTCATCAAAGACCAGTTGTTAAAAAAGGAGAGAAAGTTAAGAAAGGACAAGTATTAAGCGACGGAGGGGCGATAGCACAAGGAAGAGTTGCTCTTGGGCAGAATCTTTTAGTAGCTTTTCTTTCTTGGAGAGGAAAGAACTTCGAAGATGCAATAGTTATCTCTGAAAAGCTGGTTAAAGACGATACCTATACTTCCATTCAAATAGAGAACTTTGTTTGTGATGTAAGAGAGACAAAGCTTGGTCCAGAGATTACTACTAGTGATATTCCCAATGTTTCAGAGAAAAAACTCAAAGATCTTGACGAAGAGGGAATTGTTCGTCCTGGAGCAGAAGTTGGTCCCAATGATATTCTTGTAGGAAAGATATCTCCGAAAGGAAAAACGGATCTCACTGCGGAAGAAAGATTATTGAAAGCTATTTTTGGAGAGAAGGCAAAGGATGTTAAGGACACTTCTCTTGTTATGGAGCATGGAAAGAGAGGAAGAGTTATCGGAGTAAAGGTTTTTTCCAGAGATGAGGGACATAAACTAGACACTGGAGTAATAAAAAGGATTGAGGTGAAAGTGAGCCAAATGAGAAAGATCAGGGCTGGTGATAAGCTCGCAGGAAGACACGGTAATAAGGGGGTTATTTCTCAAATTCTTCCTGAAGAGGAGATGCCTTTTCTTGAAGACGGAACGCCGGTTGATATTTTATTAAATCCTCTTTCTGTTGTTTCTAGAATGAATTTAGGGCAAGTGCTGGAAACACATCTTGGAATTGCGGCTAAAAAGTTAAATTACATCGCAGTTACTCCCTCCCTTTCTGGTGCTAACGAGGAAGATATTAAAAACGAACTCAAGAAAGCGGGACTTCCGGAAGATGGAAAGATGAAACTTATTGATGGAAGAACAGGAGAAGTTTTTCCCGAAAGAGTTACTGTAGGATATATTTATATGATGAAACTAGAGCACATGATTGAAGATAAGATTCATATGCGCTCTATCGGTCCTTATTCGCTTATTACCCAACAACCCCTTGGAGGAAAAGCACAATTTGGAGGACAAAGATTCGGGGAGATGGAAGTGTGGGCTCTCGAAGGATACGGGGCAGCATATATTTTGCAGGAAATGCTCACTATTAAATCAGATGATGTTCCCGGAAGAGCAGCAGCTTACGAATCTATTTTAAAAGGAGAGCCTATTCAAACTCCAAATATACCGGCTTCTTTTGAGCTGCTGGTTGCCGAACTTAAGGCGATGGGGCTCAGTGTGGAAATAAAAAAAAGTAGTAGATAAACTTTAGTAATATGCGCGTAGAAGATTTAGTCGCTATTAGAATAAAACTTGCCTCTCCTGAAGATATTTTAAAATGGTCATATGGCGAGGTACTAGAAGCGGAAACGATAAATTACCGCAACCAAAAGCCAGAGAAAGATGGTCTTTTTTGCGAAAAGATTTTTGGTCCGGAGAAAGATTATAAGTGTTACTGCGGTAAGTATCGAAAGGTGCGTTATAAAGGAGTTGTTTGTGATCGTTGTGGTGTAGAGGTGACCAAAGCTTCTGTGCGTCGGGAACGCATGGGAGACATTAAGCTTGCCTGTCCAATTTCTCATATTTGGTTTTTGCGAGGAGTTCCTTCCCGAATGGGGCTTATTTTGGATATTCCCATGAAAAAGTTGGAGAGAGTTGTTTATTTTGCTGCTTATATTATTACTGATATCAACAAAGAAGAAAAGAAAAAGATTCTAAAGAAAGTAGATAAAGAGTACAAGGAAAGAGTAAAGAGTCTAAAGACAGAACTAAAAGGAGAGGCTTTGCAAGAAGAGATTGCAAAACTGGACAAACAAAAAGAAAAAGTTAAAGAAGAGTTAAGGCTAATAAAGGAAAAAGAAGTTCTTTCCGAAATGGAGTATCACAGACTTTCTGGGAAATACGGAGAGATGTTTGATGCGGGAACGGGAGCTGAAGTTCTAAGAGATCTTTTTGAAAAGATCAATCTTCGGGAAAAAATTGAAGAGATGAACAAAGAGAAGATCAGAACAACATCTTCGGCAAAGAAAAGAAAGCTTTTTCAAAGATTAGACCTTTTTCGCAGAATGGAAAAAGCGGGAATAAGGCCAGAGTGGATGTTTGTAACCGTTATCCCTGTTCTTCCGCCCGATCTTCGCCCCATTATTCAACTTGACGGAGGAAGATACGCTTCTTCCGACTTAAACGATCTTTACAGAAGAGTAATTAATCGTAACAATCGTCTGAAGTATTTATTAGAGATAAGTGCTCCGGAAGTAATTATTAGAAACGAAAAAAGAATGCTTCAGGAAGCAGTGGACGCACTCCTAGACAATCAAATGAGAAAAGGAGTGGTAACGCAGGCTTCTACGGGAGGAAAAAGGCTTCTAAAATCACTTGCGGACATGCTTAAGGGTAAACAAGGAAGATTTAGACAGAACTTACTTGGAAAGAGGGTGGATTATTCGGGAAGATCGGTAATTGTAGTTGGTTCTGACTTAAGACTTGACCAGTGCGGAATACCTAAAAAAATGGCACTAGAGCTTTTTAAGCCTTTTGTGATTTCTAAGATACTAGAACAAAGACTTACCTATAATGTGCGTGGAGCGACTCGTCTCATTGAAGATGAGACCGATGAAGTGTGGGCAATACTTGAAGAAGTTGTTAAAGATCGGGTAGTACTCCTTAACCGTGCCCCCACACTACACAGGCTCGGAATTCAAGCTTTCAAGCCTATCTTAATTGAAGGGCTTGCTATTCGTATTCATCCTTTTGTTTGTGAGGCATTTAACGCTGATTTTGATGGAGATCAAATGGCGGTTCATCTTCCGCTCTCTGATGAAGCACAAAAAGAAGCCAAGGAAAAGATGCTTTCTTCCTTGAATCTTTTAAAGCCAGCAACTGGACTTCCTGTTATCTCCCCCTCTCAGGATATTGTTTTGGGATGCTACTGGCTCACGATTATAAAAGAAAAAGGAAAAGGAGAGGGAAGAGTCTTTTCTTCTCCTAAAGAGGTAGAGCTTGTCTTAGAAAGTGGAGCAATAGATCTTCAAGCCAAGATAAAAGTGAGGCACAACGGAGAGATGATTGAAACTACCGCAGGGAGAGTTATTTTTAATCAAGTATTACCGGAAAGTATTCCTTTTCAAAACAAAACGATGAGGTCTCGTGAACTGAAAGCGCTTGTTGGAAACATCATTCAAGAGCACGAAAATGAAGAAGCACATCTTTTACTAGACAAGATTAAAGATCTTGGATTCGAATACGCTACAAGGTCAGGGGTTTCTTGGGGAATGGGTGATCTTATAACCCCCGAGGAGAAACCGGAGATTCTTGCAACCGCGGAAAAAGAAAGAGAGGAGATAGAGAATTACTTTGAGCAAGGATTCTTTTCAGAAGAAGAGAAAACAGAAAAGATTGTTGAAGTTTGGACCAAAGCTAAAGGTAAGATTGAAGAGCTTGTTCCAAAGACTCTCCCCAAAGACGGCTCAGCGTTTGTTATTACAGACTCTGGCTCTCGTGGATCTTGGTCTCAGCCGATTCAGATGGCGGGAATGAAAGGGCTCGTAGTAAACCCCTCCGGAGACATTCTTGAACTTCCTATTAAAAGTTCTTATAAAGAGGGCTTTGATGTGCTTGAGTACTTTATCTCCACTCACGGAGCAAGGAAAGGTACGGTAGATACCGCTCTTAGGACAGCACAAGCAGGGTATCTTACTCGCCGTCTTATCGATGTTGCTCATGAAGTAATCGTTAGAGAGAAAGACTGTAAGGATAAAAAGGGAGAAAAAGCACTAAGAAGTGATGCGGATGAGATCGGGCAAGACTTCTCTTTTAAGATTGTAGGGCAGACGACTATGGAAGACATTAAAGTAGGAGGAAAGACCTTGGTTAAGAAAGGAGAGATCATTAATTTGAGACAAGCAAAAGAAATAGAGAATTCAGATATTGATTCGGTGCATATAAGGTCCGCTATTAAGTGTAAAACGATTGGTGGGGTTTGTTCGAAGTGTTACGGCTGGGATATGGGACTAAACAAAGGAGTGAAAATAGGAGATGCGGTTGGTATTGTTGCAGCACAAGCAATTGGAGAGCCCGGAACACAGCTTACTATGAGAACTTTTCATACAGGAGGAGTTGCTGGGGGAGCAGATATTACTCTCGGTCTTCCGAGAATTCAAGAGATTTTTGAACGTCGTGTTCCTAAAGGACTTGCTCATATCTCTGAAGTGGATGGACGAGTAGTAGAGATAACAGACACTAAAGTCATCAAAATAAGGCCTGAGAGCAAAGAAAAGAAGGTTAAGACGGTAAACTACCAGATAGAACCTAAAAAAGCTCTCTACGTGAAAGAAGGGGACAAGGTGAAGAAAGGAGACGCCCTTTGTGAAGGAAACATTGATTTAAATAAGCTATTTAAGTTAAGAGGAACCGAAGAGACTCAGAAATACATTTTAAAAGAAGCACAGAAGGTGTATGTTTCACAAGGAGTTGATATTCATGAAAAACACCTGGAAGTAATTGTCAGACAGATGTTTTCTCGAGTTAGTATCGTTGATCCTGGAGACAGTTCTTTCACCTACAAACAGACTGTTGAAAGAGAGAGATTTTTGGAAGAAAAGAAAGAGTTGGAAAAGAAAGGGAAAAAGCCACCTAAGGAAGAGGATATTCTTCTTGGAATCTCTAGAGTAGCACTTACTACAGACTCGTTCCTTTCTGCGGCTTCCTTTCAGCAAACATCTAAAGTTTTAATTGATGCCGCCCTAGAAGGCAAAGAAGATCGATTAAGAGGATTAAAAGAGAACGTTATCATTGGAAAACTTATTCCCTCCGGAAGTGGATTTAAAGAAAAAGAATAGGCTTTGATAGTAAAAAGGAGAGAAAAAAAAGAACAGGCTCTCCTGTTCTTTTGTGCTTTTTATGGTAAAATACAACTATTATGGCGAAGAGAAAGCAAAAGAAAAACAAGGAAGAAAGGAAGCCGTTTCTTTCCGATAAAATAAAAAGGAATCTCATTGGAGTAGTCTTTCTTCTTCTTTCAATAATTACTGCTCTTAGTTTTTTTGACGGCTTAGCAGGAAGAGGTGGAGAAATAATTTACGAAATCTTCTTTTCTCTTTTTGGAAATACGGTGTTTATAATTCCCTTTCTTTTCCTTTTTTCTGCTCTTGTTTATTTTCGTACTAGGTATGAGAATTTTCTTTTACCTCTTCTTTTATCTAATATTTTTTTAATTACTGGAGTTTCCACTCTTATTGCTACTAGTGTTAAAAACAACGGGGGTTTTTGGGGAAGGGTTCTCGGGTTTCCTTTTGTCGATTTCTTAGGTTTTGCTGCTTACATTATATTTCTAACTCTCATTACTGCAGGAGTAATGATTTTTTTACACTTACTACACAAAGAGTTCTCTTTTTTTGATATCTTAAAAGGAATCTTCAAGAAAAAGGATGAGGCGGAACTATCGAGAGTTCGTAAGGTGTTTATTTCTTCAAACAACGAGAGAAAAGAAAAAGAAGAGAAGAAAGAGGAAGAGAAAAAGGAAGTGTCTCCTCCCAAGAGCAGAGATCTTCCCAGCCTTATTCCTCCTTTAGACATTCTAAAGGCTGCTGATGAAAAGGCGGATCCGGGTGACATAAAAAGAAATGCTTCTATTATTAAGAAGACCTTTAGTGATTTTGATATCGCTGTTGGCATGAACGAGGTAAACGTTGGTCCTTCCGTAACTCAGTACACCCTTAAGCCGGCAGAAGGAGTAAAGCTTTCCCGTATTACTTCTCTTTCCGATGATCTTGCAATATCCCTTGCGATGCATCCGGTAAGAACAGAAGCTCCGATTCCCGGGAAATCCCTGGTTGGAATTGAAGTGCCAAACAGAAAAAGAGCGCAGATAACTTTGGGTGGTCTTCTCAAGGACAAAACCTTTTTTCAGTCGGACTCAGTTCTTACTGTTGTGATTGGAAAGGCTGTTTCAGGGGAGGCGCTTTATACCGATCTCTCTAAGATGCCACATCTCCTTGTTGCAGGATCCACAGGAAGTGGTAAAACGATCTTTCTTAACACTCTTATTCTCAGTCTGATTTATAAGAACTCTCCGGAAGATTTAAGACTTATTATGGTTGATCCCAAACGAGTAGAGTTTTCGCTTTACGCGAACCTTCCTCACCTTCTCACTCCCGTGATCTATGACGCAGAGAAAACTTCGAACGCCTTAGGTTGGGTTATCGGAGAGATGGAAAGAAGATTTAAAGTGCTCTCAGAAGTAGGGTCAAGAAATATTGCTAGTTATCAAGATGTTTGTCTTAAAAAACCGGAACTTGAAAAGATGCCCTATATTGTTTTCATAGTTGATGAGTTAGCCGATTTAATGGCGACAAAAGGCAATGAAATTGAGGGAGGAATTGTACGTATCGCACAGATGGCAAGAGCGGTAGGAATTCATCTTGTGCTTGCTACACAAAGGCCTTCGGTGGAAGTAATTACCGGACTTATTAAGGCGAATATTACTTCAAGAGTAAGCTTTCGTGTTGCTTCTCAGGTTGATTCAAGAACTATTCTTGATATGGCAGGAGCAGAAAAGTTGCTTGGCTCGGGAGACATGTTATGTGTTTCCACGGAAAACTCAAAACCAAGACGTATTCAGGCTCCTTATATCTCAGAAAAAGAAGCAAAAGATGTGGTAAGCTGGCTTAAAGAGAATGTGGAGATGACAGATGACGATCAGCTAGCAGAAAATCTAGGAGAGTCTTTGGAAAAGAAACAGCAGGAAAACACCATAGATAGCGATGAAGATGACGATGTTCTCTACGAGGATGCTAAGAAATTAGTAGTTGAATCAGGAAAAGCTTCTGCCTCTCTCTTGCAAAGGAGGTTGCGTGTAGGATATGCTCGCGCAGCTCGTCTACTTGATATACTGGAGATGAGAGGAGTTGTTGGTCCTGCAGAAGGAGCAAAACCAAGAGAGATATACGAGACACCAATAAGGGAAGACGATAATCCCGAAGAAGATTCTTGGACTAAGGTATAAAATAATAATTTATATGACTAAAAAGAAAAAAGAAAAAAAAGGACTAGAGGAGGCGATAGAAGAAATTAAACAACGCTTTGGAGAAGGCTCTCTTATGAAGCTAGAAGATATGAAGATGGTGGATGTGGACAGCATCTCTACTGGATCAATTGCTCTTGATACAGCGCTTGGTGTTGGGGGAGTTCCTCGAGGGAGAGTGGTAGAGATTTTCGGTAGTGCTTCTACTGGGAAGACAACACTTTCGCTTCACCTTCTCGCGGAAGCGCAAAAAGATGATGGGGTTGGTGCTTTTATTGATGTAGAGAATGCTCTAGATCCTCAGTATGCGCGCAAAATAGGAGTAAACGTGGATGATTTGCTAATATCTCAACCTGATTCTGGCGAACAAGCGCTTCAGATCGTAGAAACGCTGGTTAGATCAGGTGAAGTAGATATGGTTGTGGTGGATTCGGTGGCGGCACTAGCTCCTAAGACAGAAATTGCGGGGGAGATAGGTGAGTTTCAAATTGGATTGCAAGCGAGATTAATGTCTTCAGCATTGAGAAAGCTTTCAAAAATAATTTCTGAAACCGGTACGGTGGTGGTATTTTTGAATCAGACAAGAATGAATATTGGTCAACGTTTCGGAAACCCGCAAACCACATCCGGAGGATTGGCACTGAAGTTTTATTCTTCTGTAAGAATCAATCTAGCACAGATAGCGCAAATCAAAAGCAAGGAAGATATTATTGGAAATCGCATCAGGGCAAAAGTTGTAAAAAATAAAGTAGGCGCTCCTTTCCGAAACGGAGAGTTCGATATTTATTATAATGAAGGAATATCACGCGAAGGAGAGCTTATCAATCTAGGACTAAAGGAGAAAATAATAAGTAGGAGTGGAGCTTGGTATAATTACGGAAGTAAAAAGCTTGGACAGGGAATGGAGCAGTCCAAGAAGTTTCTAAGAGAAAACCCCGATCTTGCAAAAAAGATCGAGGAAGAGGTTAAAGAAAAACTAACTAAAGAGAAGGACTAGAGTCGGGTGTAAGGAATAAGAGCCAAGTAGCGAGCACGCTTTATCGCTTGTGCAAGCTTTCTTTGATGACTGGAGCACGTTCCAGTCTTTCTTTTTGGTTTTATCTTGTACATCTCTGACATAAACCTCAAAAGGAGGTCCTTGTCTTTAAAGTCTATTCTTTTGATGTTGTTTTGGCAAAAATAACACTGCATAGTATTAAAAAGGAATATCTTCTACATCGATTTCATCGTCTTCGTTTATTACTGGAATGTCTCGTTCTTTTTTATCTTCGGAGTCTTGTTTCGGGGAGTCATCGCCTTTTGGTCCAAACTGCACTCTTTCGCCTACTATCTCGGTGCGATATCTTTTATTTCCTTCCTTGTCGTCCCAGCTACTGGTCTGAAGTCTTCCCTCAACAAGGGCAACAGAACCTTTCTTTAAGTACTTTGCGACAGTATCAGCAACATTGCCGAAAAGAACGACGTTGTGAAACTCCGCTCTTTGCTGATTTTGACCAGACTTGTCTTTAAAATAGCTATTGGTAGCTATTCCCAAGGAAACAACGCTTGTTCCACTATCCGGAAGGGTTCTTTTCTCCGGATCTCTGGTTAAATTTCCTGCGATTATTACTTTATTGAAGTTCATATTTTTTTTATAATATTTCTTCTATTTTTTCGTCGATGTCGCTTAATTTTCTTTTTTCTGGCTTCGCAGGTTTTTCTTTTGCTGGTTCTTCCTCTATTTCTATCTTATCTTGAGGCTTTAAAGATCTTCTTTTCCCAGCAATGCCTTCTTCTTTATTCTTAAATATTGGCTTTTTAATCAAAAGATAGCGTAAAATTTCTTCTTCTTCCTTTATTTTTGATGTTATTTTTTTTATCCCTTCTTCCTCTATTTTAAAGTCAAAACAGGATAAATAAGCTTCTTCCTTCTTTTTAATAGGATAAGCAAGCGTCTTCTTGGAGGGGGATTGTTCTTTATCTGTTTCTCCTCCCGCCTTTTTAATCATTTCTTTTATTTTTTCCTGATAAGACTTCGCCTCTTCCAAGGAAAGAGAAGAATCAAATAGGTAAGTTATTTCGTAAATATTCATATTTTAAACTCGATTATATCTCCGTCTTGCACAATGTAATCCCTGCCAACAGTTTTTATCTTGCCCGTTGACCTTGCCTCTTGTAGGGAATTTATTTCAAGAAAATCATCATAAGAGATCACTTCTCCCCGAATAAATCTTTCTTTGAAATCGGTGTGCACTTTTTCAGCAGCAGTAATGATGTTTTCATCTCTTTTTAGTGCCCAAGCTTGTGCTTTTTCTCCTCCGACGACGGTAAAAAATGTAATTAAATCTAGCAAATTATAGCACTCCTTAATAAGACGGTCAAGAGAAGAAGAGAGATTCAGCTCTTTTCTTTCTTCATCTGTAAGCTCGGTAATTTCTTCTTCTGTTTTTAGATCAAGATAGAAATAATCGTCTTTGTTTTCTGGGCCGTTATAGAGGTAAAGAACCGGCTTGGATGAGAGTAGTTGCAAATCATTACAGCTTTCTTTATTTTTTAGGTTTTCTTTTATTTTTTCTAAACGAAACACTTCTTTGCTATTTTTCCCTTCTTTCTTTTGAATTTTTTCTATCATTCTTTCTAGTGTTTCAACATCCTTCATGAGAAGCTCTTCTTGAATTATCCTCTTATCTTCGGCGATGTTTTTCTCCTTAAAGGCGTCTATTACCTGTACAAGGGCATCACATTCTCGAATATGTGAAAGAAACTGATTTCCAAGACCCTCTCCCTTGTGTGCTCCCTCTATCAAGCCGGCGATGTCTACAAACTCCAAGGTTGCGGGCACGGTTTCCTTCGGTTTTATCTTTTTTTGTATTTCCAAGAGCCTTTCATCTAAAACCTCCGTAACTCCAATATTAGGATTTATGGTAGTAAAGGGATAAGAAGCGATAAGAACTTTCTTTTTGGTAATCGCTTTAAAGAGAGTGGACTTTCCAGCGTTAGGAAGTCCAATGATTCCTATTTTTAAACTCATATTTTAATGCTATCACAATACTCAAAATTTTGAAATTGACAGATTGTTTAGTATAATGGAAGCAATGAAAAAAGAAATTTTCAAAGCATACGATATCAGAGGCATTTACGGAGATGAGATAAACGAAGACATGGCTTACAAGATAGGAAGAGCTTTCGTGCTTTTCTTGAACGAGGACAAACCTCGAGTAGTCGTTGCTCGTGATGGAAGAAAATCTTCTCCTTCTCTTTCAGCTGCTTTTATAAAAGGAGTTATTGATGCAAAGGCAACAGTTCTTGATATCGGTGTTGCTCCAACTCCTCTTTTAAACTTTGCGGTGATTAATTACGACTGCAATGGGGGAGCAGTGATTACTGCTTCGCACAACGAAGCACAGTTTAATGGAATAAAGCTGATTAAAGAAAAGGCTTTGCAGGTACACGGAGATGAAATAAAAAGAATTAAGAAAATAGCGGAAGAAGTAAGAGAGAGCTACGAGAATGAAAAGTTAGATGTTCAAAAGATAAATCCACTAGAAGACTATTTAAATCACATCACTCCTCTTATCGGAAAAATGAGAAATTTAAAAGTAGTGGTGGACTGTGGAAACGGAACGGGAGGTATTACAGCAAGACCATTTTTTTCCAGGTTTCCAGTAGAAACTGTTTTTATGTATGAAGAGGTTGATGGAAGTTTTCCCAATCACCCGGCAGATCCTCATAACTTACAGAATATCGCTTCACTGCAAAAAAGAGTTTTAAAGGAAAATGCAGATCTAGGAATTTTCTTTGATGGAGATGCTGATAGAAGTATCTTGGTTGACGAAGTAGGGGAGATTGTCTCCCCGGACATTCTGCTTGCCTTGTTTGCAGAAGAGCAACTTTCTCTTTTTCCAAGAGAGAAGGTTTATTATGATTTACGTTTTAGCAGAGTGATTGAAGAGGTAATTACAAAAAATAAAGGAGAGCCGGTAATGATGCGTGTTGGGAATCCTTTTTATAAGGAAAAAATTATTTTAGAAAACGGTCTTCTGGGAGGCGAGCTTTCCGGGCACATCATGTTTAGAGAAAATTTTGGAATAGACGACGGACTTTTTGCTGCTGCAAAAGCGATGAACACTCTCTCTAAGGAAAAAAAGACTCTCTCTCAAGTTCTCGCCCCTTACAAAAAATATTATCAAAGTGAAGAGATTAGTTTGAGGGTAAGAAATAAGGATATCGCGATAGACAGAGTAAAAAGTTTTTTTAGTGATGGAGAGGAGTTGGATATTGATGGACTATACGTGCGTTATCCCAAATGGTGGTTTAACCTTCGCAAATCCAACACGGAAGATGTGGTTCGTCTTAGAATAGAAGCAGAAAACAAAGAATTGTTGGAAGATAAGAGAATGAGAATTATTTCTGTTTTGACTAAATAAGCCCCATCTTTCTTTTTACCTCGCTTATTTTAGACTCAGCAAGAGAGTTGGCCGCGTCTTGTCCTTGTTTTAGTATCTCTTTTACGTAAACTTCTCTCGAGAGAAATTCTTCCCTTCTTTTTCGGAAAGGAGCAAGTTTAATTATCATTAACTCGGCAAGCTCGTCCTTAAACTTCTTGTAACTTTTTCCTTTCATTTCTTTTTCCACTTCCTTGACTTCAATTTCAGAAAAAAGAGAATAAATGGTTAAAAGATTAGAGATTCCGGGACGCTTCTCCTTATCATATTTAATAGTTTTATAAGTATCGGTTACCGCCGATTTTATTTTTTTCTTTATTGCTTCAGGAGAGTCGAAAAGAGAGATGTAAGAAGCTTCGGGGTCTGATTTGGACATCTTCTTTTTGGGGTTGGTGATACTCATTATTCTAGCCCCTTCAGTTGGGAGTTGCTCCTTGGGAAGAGTAAAGGTTTCCCCGAACTTACTGTTAAACTTACGGGCGATACTTCGAGCGAGTTCAACGTGTTGCTTTTGATCTTCTCCTACAGGGACGATATCCGCGTCGTAGAGAAGAATATCTGCCGCCATTAGAATAGGATAATTTAGAAGCCCAGCGTTTTCGTTCTTTTTGCCTTTCTGTGACTTTTCCTTGTACTGTGTCATTCTGTAGAGATCTCCGAGAGGAGTGATAGTATTTAAGAGCCAGCAAAGTTCAGTATGTGCTTTTACGTGTGATTGCACAAAGATGATGGCTTTTTCCGGATCTATACCAGCAGCAAGATAGATTACCGCTTTCTCAAGGATAAGATTAGACAGCTTTTCTGTATCGTAGGGCACGGTTATGGCGTGAAGGTCTACAATACAAAAGATGCAGTTGTTCTGGTGTTGTAAGGAGTTCCACTGCTTTATCGCGCCCAGATAATTTCCGATGTGCAGTTCTCCTGTCGGTTGTATTCCACTAAAGATACGCATTACTTTAAGGATATCATAGTTCGATTATCACGGGAAGCACTATTGGCTTTCTTTGTGTTTTGCTAAAGAGAAAACTTTCCAACCTTTTCTTGATCTTTGCTCGGATTTCCTTTTTATCACCTCCTTTTTCTTTGTTGATGGTTTCCATTACTTTTTTTCTTGTTTCTGTCAGTAGGGTTTGTGATTCCCGAAGATACACAAAACCACGAGAAATAATGTCAGGAGAGTTTTTGAGTTTACCTGTTTTCTTGTCGATAACGGCGATAATGACAAAAATACCACTTTCTGCTAGCTCCATACGATCGTGTAAAACTACTCCTCCCACATCTCCAACTCCTAGGCCGTCTTCCATTACTGGACTTACAGGGAGTGGTTTTTTATCAATGCTTAGTTTTTCCGAATTGAGCCTTATAACATGCCCGTTATCAGTAAGAGCGATACGGCTTTTTGGGAGTCCTTCTCCTTCTGCAATCTTAGCGTGACTTGCCAGCATAGAGTACTGACCGTGAATTGGCATAAAGAACCTTGGTTTCATGATTCTTATCATCTCTTGTAGTTCCTCTTCTTGGGCGTGTCCTTTTGCGTGAATGTCGATCATTTGGGAGTGATAAATGTCTGCTCCTTGGCGTATCATGTCGTCTTTCAAGTTTTGAACAGCGCGCTCGTTTCCTGGAATTACGGAAGAAGAGAGAACGATGGTGTCTCCTTCTTTTAGTTGGAAAAAACGGTGTTGTTTGCTTAGAATGCGCATGAGAGCGGCGTTGCCTTCTCCTTGTGCTCCTGTGCAAAGTACGGTTATCTTATTATCTGGGTAGTCTGCGGCTTTCTCTGAAGGAATAATGGTCCCTTTCTTGGACCTAATGAAGCCAAGCTGTCTAGAAATTTCCAGATTGGTTTTCATTCCGTATCCTTCAACTGCTACTTTTCTTCCGTACTTCTCTGAAAGAGCGATGATATCTTGAACACGGTTTATGAGAGAAGCAAAAGTAGAAGAGATAATACGCCCCTTTGATCTTTGAAATATTTTCTCCAGATTTTCTTGAATTACTTTTTCCGAGAGCGATTTTCCTTCTGACTCTGCACCAGTAGAGTCGGACATTAATAAAAGCACACCCTTAGAGGCGATCTTCTTATAGGTCTCAAGGCTGGTAGCGGGAGCGTTGGTGGGAGTAAAGTCAAACTTAAAATCGGAAGTGTTAACAATGTTTCCCACCGGAGTCTCCATCAGAAAACCGAGATTATCCGGAATGTTGTGATTTTGGTGAAAAAATTCTAACGAGAAAGGACCAAGCTCAATCTTAGAACCGTCGCTTATCTCTGTAGTTCTTAATTTAGGTTTGTTTGGAAACTCTTCTTGTCTTTTCTTGGTTATTCCCAAAGCAAGAGGAGAACCGAAAATAGGAGGATTTCCTACTTTTTCCATGAGATAAGGAATTGCTCCGATGTGATCATAATGACCGTGTGTAAGAACAAGTCCTAATACTTGTTTTTTGTTTTTGGTTAAGTAGGAGATGTTGGGAATTACGTAATCAACTCCCGGAGTTCTTTCTTCTGGAAAGTTAAATCCCATATCAACAATAAGAACTTTATCTTCCCACTCAAACAGCGTCATATTACGTCCTACTTCCCCTAAGCCTCCCAGGGGAATAATTTTTAAGTCTTCTTCGTTCATACTTTGTTTTAGTTTATCTTTTAATTTAGAACCTTTTAAGGTGGGCAGGGAGGGATTCGAACCCTCAAGCCGCAAGGGCACCAGAACCTGAATCTGGCGTGTTTACCAATTTCACCACCTGCCCTTTAAAACGTCCTTCGAGTGGCTATATACCACTTGTCAATGTTTTTTAGTCTTTTTGATGCGTCAATAAGTTTTCCCTCCTCAATTCCCTTTATTCTTGGAGAAACGTAGTAGGAAAAAGAAGGATTGTAAAGAAATATTCCTGGTGCGTCTTCTAGAATTAACTCTTGCAATTGTAAAAGCGCTTCTTCTCGCTCTTCTCCGGTTTTCTTAATTATAATCTCAGTAAGCTCGTCTACCGTTTCGTTTTCGTATCCAGAGAGATTTATTCCCGGCTCTTCTCTTTTCGTAGAGTGCCACAAGGGGAGAGGGTTGGGGATTGCGGTAAGTGTTGTTCCAAGAAGAAGAGACTCGTAATCCCTAGATGGAATCGTTTCTGTTGTAAATCTTTGCACATCTTTTGCTTTTACAATCAAATTAATCCCTACTTTTTCCCACTGCTCTTTAAGGACTTCTGTAAGCTCAACAAGGGTTGGATCATTAATGGTAGTAACTGAGATTTCTAGCGGGATCGCCCCCTTAAAGATGTCAGCGCAAAGTTCGTTTAATTTTTCTCTTGTGCTTCCCGCAACCATACCCGTTCCTTTGGTAAATCCGTGTGGAGCAAGAATATCTTCAAAATAGAACTCTTGAAAGCGATTTACAGCTTCTTTTGTTTCTGATCCGAAGAATCCGGTGACCTCTCCTTCAGGGTAAAAATCTTCTTCTATACTAATAAAACATCTTTGCAAGTTTCTTACCTCTTCTCCTTGTGATCCCTCTTTCAGGTCTTCTGTAAAACGGAAAGGATCTTCATCTACTTTTATTCCGTCTACAAACCCAGCACTGCTTATTAACTCCTTTGCTTTTTCGGGATTATAGTCATACCTTTTTTCTGGTGGTGTTATTCCGTAAAAAGATGGAAGAATTGGAGAGTCGACAACAGTTCCTTTATTATTAAGAACTTTGCGAAGAATCTCTTCTTTATCTGTGGCGTAGTTTAAAGCCTTTCTGATGTTGTGATCTTCTAAGACACTTTCTTGCTCCAGATTAAAAATAACGGAGAAGTATCGGGGAAGGAAAAACTCATAAGTTGATAGTGAGGTTTGGTAATCCTGCATGCTTCGTGATGGCGTAAATCCATCAATCTCTCCTTTTCTTTGTGCTTCTAAAAGGTCACTCTCGCTTTCGTAAAAAAGGAAAACAACTTCATTTATAAAAGGATCAGAAAAAACATAGTAAGGATTACGCTCCAAAGTGATAGACTTAATTCTTTCTTCATCTTCCTCAAAGTCCTTGTAGCGATAAGGGCCGGAGCCGACAAACTGCATATTATGAATATCGTAACGAAGATTTTGAGGAGTGGTATCTTTAAAGATGTGCTCGGGAATGATTTTTAATGTGAGATTTTGTGCGAAAACGGCGGAAGGACTGTCAAGCGTAAAACGTACTTTTCTTTCGGACAGTTTTTCTGTTTTCACTCCTGTCCATTGTTGTCTTAAAGTGCTTTGGAAAGCGGGGTTTTGAATGGCTCCTACGGTAAATAGAACATCTTGAGAAGTAATTTTTTCTCCGTTTGACCAGTAAATATCATCACGAAGCTCTATTTCAAAGATACGGTTGTCTGTGACCTCGTAGCTTTCTGCAAGCCGAGGAACAAGCTCTCCATCTTCATAGCGCATCAATTCATCAAAGCCTACCTCAATAATATCTCTTTCTGCGTCGCTGTGTGAAGCGTAAAGAGGATTAATAGTAAGCCAGCGACTTGATTTAACAAAACCTTCACGATAAATTCCTCCGGGCCCAGGGACGACCTCTGTTTGCGAGTAGTAAGTTCCGAGAAGAAGGAAAAATCCGGAAATCAAAAAAACAAGACACATCCCGGAAAAGATGATTTTTTCTTTCTTGTTTAGTACTCGAGGCAAGTATTTCCACTTTCCTCTAGACGGCCATTCTTTTGGCCAGAGTTCCTTTAGATTATTGTACATACTCTATTACAGGAAGAGATTGAGGACAGCAAGAGAAACAAAAGTTATCCCGAGAATAATAGTCCCAAGGTAAAGAGTTTTCTCCATCCCTCTTTTTTCCGAGTGAAACCCCTCTCCTTGACCAAAGGCAGATCCCATGGCCGCTCTTCCTTGTTGGAGGAGAATTACAGTGATAAGAAGTATAGAAATAATGATTTGTAGAAAAGGTAGTATTTCTTTCATGTTTTGTTTTCAGCAAAGGATTGAAGTGCAAACTCCAAAAGCCAGATAATAATGGTAGTGTAAAGCAAGGGGAGAAAAACGTCAATACGTATCTCTAGAAAAATTGCCTGCACGAACCAGATAATAATAATGTTTAAAAGAAATGAGGAGAGGCCGAGAGTAATTATGTGAAAAGGGAAAGTAAGAAGCCTTAAGACAGGCCTTACAAAGAAGTTAAGAATTCCCAAGACCACTCCTGCATAGATAATTATTTGTGAGGGATCTATCGTTACGCCTTCTATGAGCCATTCTGCTAGGAAGAACCCTACTATTCCAGCGACAATATGCGAGAGAAGATTCATACTTTCCGCAGTGTACCATAAATAGTGGATTTTGCAAGGTTTTTGTGCTATAATCTCAGCAGTTCATTTGAAAGGAGGTAATAAACAGTGACAAAGAAAGGTCTCTTTTTTGGTTTTGGGTTTTTATTTTTATGGACGTTCTTTGTTTGTTATCCTAATCCACTGGACCTTGGGAAAAGTGTTTATCGTCTTTTTAATTCTCCAGTAGATGAGATTGCTGTAGCAGGATTTTTTGAGGATCTTCCAGAGGAACCCGCAGAGATTGAGAATTTTATTAAATCTGCTGTTCCTTACAGCCATGACTGGAAAACTTACGGCAAGCCTTGGTACTTCCCTAGCACAAAAGAGGCGTTGTTGATGGGAAAAGGGGACTGTAAAACAAGATTTATTATTTTAGCTTCCGTGTTTGAGTTCCTTGATATTCCTTACAAGGCAGTATTTTCTCCTACGCATATATGGTTAGAGTATGAAGGAAAAAAGCCAACGAAGAGAGAAAATAACGAAGTAGCAATGATTGTTGCAGATAAAGAAAGGCGTTCTTTTAGTCGTCCTGAAATTGACATTAAACATAAAAAGAGTTCTTTTCAATTAGCGTTTCTTGACCCTGTTCCTCTAGATAAAAAGATTCTTTTTTATCAAGGATTATTTTTTTCTTTGTTTATTATTTATATCGAAAGAAGGGTAGAGCTGTTGTTCTGCCCTGTTTTTTTTATCTACTTGACAGAGAATAAAAGATAGGTAATAATGGACTTAGCACTCTTGCAGGTTAACTGCTAAAAATGGTCGTTTTAAAAGTAAAGTATTAATTAATATGAAAATTAAACCACTTGCCGATAACATTTTAATCGAACCGGAAAAGGAAAAGGAAAAAACCAAGGGTGGTATTCTTCTTCCTGATACGGCGGAGAAAGGAGTTCCCGAAAAAGGGAAAGTAGTAGCTGTGGGTCCTGGAAAAAAGAACTCTTCTGGAAAAGAGATCTCTCTTGAAGTAAAAAAGGGTGATAAGGTTCTTTTCACCAAGTATGGTCCCAGTGAGATAAAGGTCGATGAAAAAGATTACTTAATTGCCAAAGAAAGCGATATTTTGGCAATAATTGAATAACTATGGCTAAAGATATTTATTATCAAGAAGAAGCAAGAAAAAAAATGAAGGTGGGAGTAGACAAGCTTGCCGATGCGGTAAAGTACACCATCGGACCTAAGGGGCGCAACGTTGTGCTTGGACAAAGCTTTGGCTCTCCTACTATTACTAACGACGGAGTAACAATCACTGAAGAGATCGAGCTCAAAGACAAGACGGAGAACATAGGCGCTTCTATTGTTAAAGAAGTGGCTTCCAAGGCAAACGAAGCAGCAGGAGACGGAACGACTACCGCTACTCTACTTGCGAGAGCGATTATCTCTGAAGGATTAAAAAATGTTACTGCCGGAGCAGACCCTCTTTCTTTGAAGAGAGGACTAAACAAGGGAAAAGATGCAGTAGTTGATTACTTAAAAAAAGAAGCAAAACCGGTTTCCAAGAAAGAAGAGATTGCACAAGTCGCTACTATCTCGGCAGAAGATGAAGAGCTTGGTAACCTTATTGCGGAAGTAATAGAAGAAGCTGGGAAAGACGGCGTTGTTACCGTAGAAGAGTCTCGTACCTTCGGACTTGAAAAAGAGGTAGTAAAGGGGCTTCAGCTTGACAACGGTTACGTTTCTCCTTACATGGTAACCGACTCGGAAAGAATGGAAGCTGCTTTCGATAATCCTCACATCCTAATAACCGATCGCAAGATATCTTCTATCAACGAAATTGTTCCTATTTTAGAGAAGTTATCTCAAGCGGGACAAAAAAACCTGGTAATTGTTGCCGATGACATAGAAGGAGAAGCGCTGGCAACACTGGTGCTTAACAAATTGAGAGGCGCTTTCAATACCTTAGCAGTAAAGGCTCCTGGATTTGGTGATAAAAAGATGGAAGTGTTGAAGGACATCGCCGCTGTTTGTGGAGGGCAGGTAATTTCTGAGGAAGTTGGATTGAAGCTGGAGGGCACGGAAGTTAACATGCTCGGATCAGCTCGTAAAGTCATTGCCACGAAAGAAAAGACCATTATCACCGATGGAAAAGGCAAGAAGGATGCCTTAACAAAGCGTATTGAACAGATTAAAAGAGAGATTGAAGGCTCAACCTCTGATTTTGAGAAGGAAAACCTTCAGAAAAGACTTGCTAAGCTTGCTGGAGGTGTGGCGGTAATCAAGGTGGGAGCTCTTACTGAAGTAGAGCAGAAAGCTCGTCAGCATAAAGCAGAAGACGCTCTCTCGGCAACTCGTGCTGCTATTGAAGAAGGAATTGTTGCCGGAGGAGGAGTTTCTCTTATCCGTAGCCTTAAGGCTTTAGACAGCTTGAAATTAAAAGGAGATGAAGCTACTGGTGCCGATATTTTAAAAGGGGCATTGGAAGCGCCGGTAAGACAAATTGCCGAGAACGCTGGAGTAGACGGATCGGTGATTGTGCAAAAAACCAAAGAAGGAGAAGGTTCTTATGGATTTAACGCTAAGACGATGGAGTTTGAAGATCTCATCAAATCAGGAATTGTTGACCCCAAAAAGGTTGTGCGTTCCGCTCTAGAGAACGCTATTTCTGCAGGATCAATGTTTCTTACCACAGAGTGCGTGGTAGTTGATAGCGAAGAAGAGAAGAAAGATGAGGGAGGTGGAATGCCCGGAGGAATGCCTGGAGGAATGGGAATGGGAATGTAAAAAGAAAAAGAAGACAAGAAACCGCGAAGGACTTGTTTTCTTTGCGGTTTTCTTGTAAGGATGGCGAAAGTGATTTATAATCTAAGAAGTAATAAAGTAATTTAACAAAAATATGTTTACGCCAGTTAATATTTTAATAGGACTGATTGTTTTACTTCTTCTCTGGCTTGTCTTTTCCTATAACCGCCTTGTAACTTTAAGAAACAGGGTAAAGGAAGCTTGGGCAGATATAGACGTACAGCTTAAGAGAAGATATGATCTTATCCCTAACTTAGTAGAGACGGTGAAAGGATATGCAACTCACGAAAGAGAGATTTTTGAAAGAGTAACCAAGGCGAGAGCGAGTGCAATGAGCGCAGAGCAGTCCGGTGATCCCAAGAAAGTGGGAGAAGCGGAAAACCAACTTGCGGGCGCACTAAAGAGTCTTTTTGCGGTTTCAGAGAATTATCCCGATTTAAAGGCATCAGAAAATTTCATTGAACTACAAAAAGAGATTAGGGATACCGAGGACAAGATTCAGGCTTCCAGAAGATTCTACAATCGCAACGTCAAAGAGATTAATACTAAAGTAGAGATGTTCCCGGTAAATCTTGTCGCTGGTATGTTTGGATTTGAAAAGCAGGATTTCTTTGAAATAGAAAATAAAGAAGAAAGAGATCCTGTAAACGTAAGTTTCTAAAACATGGCAACACTATACAGAGAAGCGGAAAAGAATATTTTTCGCACGTATCTTTATTTGTTTGGATTTTTTCTTCTCATTATGGCCGTGGGATGGGTTTTAAGTTACGTGTTTGAAGGGCAGTGGATACTCTACTTGGCGGTAGGGATTTCGGTGGTGATGAGTTTTAGCTCTTACTGGTACTCGGACAAGATTATCTTGAGAATGAGTAAGGCCACGCCGATAAAAAAGGATGACAATCCAGAGCTGTATCGTATTGCAGAGAATCTGGCGATTACAAATGGTCTTCCGGTCCCTCGTCTTTTTGTGATAGAAGATAAACAGCCCAACGCCTTCGCCACAGGGCGCGATCCTAAGCACGGTGTTATTGCTGTTACCACAGGGCTTTTAGAGAGGCTGGAAAGAGTGGAACTGGAGGCGGTTATAGCGCACGAGCTTGCTCACATCGGAAACCGTGATATTCTTATTCAATCTGTGGTAGTGGTGCTGGTAGGGGTAGTTGTTCTTATTGCTGATTTCTTCTTCCGTATGGCGTTTTTTGGAGGAATGAGACAGAGAGAAGGAGGAGTTGGTCTCGCCGTTTTAGCTGGTGCTCTCCTTTTCCTCATCCTTGCCCCTGTTTTAGCTCAAGTGATGAAGTTTGCTATTTCCCGTAAAAGAGAACATCTTGCTGATTCTACAGCAGCACTTACTACGCGATATCCAGAAGCACTTGCCAGAGCTTTAGAGAAGATCTCCAGTGATCCTCACCAGCTCAAGGCAGCAAATGACGCTACAGCACATCTTTATGTTGTTAGTCCCTTTCGAGGGAAGGAGGCGAAGAGTCGTATCAGAAAGCTTTTTATGACTCATCCTCCGGTAGAGGAGCGTATTAAAAACTTAAGATCAATAGATGTATGAATTGTCCAAATTGTGAGCAGAAATTAGAAAAGGCGGTTTTTCAGAACACGGAGATTGATCACTGCCCGACTTGCTTGGGTATTTGGTTTGAAAAAGATGAGTTTTTTCAAGCTAAAGATATGAAGGAAAAGAAGTTGGATTGGCTGGATGTTGATTTATGGAAAAACGAGAAAGATTTTCGTGTTTCCAAAGAAAAGAAACACTGCCCGACTTGTATCATGCCGCTTTATGAAGTAAATTATGGTGATTCTGGAATAAAAGTAGATGTCTGTAACGTTTGCCAGGGGGTGTGGCTTGATAGAGGGGAGTTTAAAAAGATAATGACGTATTTAAAAAAGGAGGGCGGAGAGAAGATAATGAACGATTACGCGAGGACACTGCTTGAGGAAGTAGGTGAGGTTTTTGTTGGTCCTGGGCCACTAAGAGAAGAAGTCGGTGATGTTCTCACTGTGCTTAGTCTCTTAAAGTACCGCTTTGCGGGAAAGAGGCCGTTTCTCTCGAAAGCCATTTCCAATCTTCCAAGCGCATAGGGAGGAGTCGGATAGCGGTCTATTCCACACGCTTGGAAAGCGTGCGAGCGCAAGCTCACGTGGGTTCGAATCCCACCTCCTCCGCATTTATTACTTGTCATTTAATCTTTGCTTTATTATAATGTTGATATGTCTGGTAATTTTAAGAAGATATTTCAAAAGAACACGCTGTTAATTGTTGTTGTCGTTTTACTTGCCAGTTACGTAATCTGGGATATCTCAACAAGAGTTTTAAATAGTTTCTGGGTTCAAGGGTATGCTCAAGCGGTAAACGAGATAATCCTGCACGCTAAAGAAGACTGTGAGCCTTTCTTTATTTACTCTGACGAAGGAGAAGTACAGCTCATAAATATCGATTGTTTGATGGAGCTGGAAGAGGAGTTATAAATAAAAATATGTTTTTGAAAAAAACTGAAATCTTAATCCTCTCTTTTTTAATCTTTATGGGGATTTTTCTTTTTAGTTTTAACAGAGTGGGTAGTGTTAACACGGACTGCTCGGAAGACAGTATCTTTGGTTTTGCTTGGTCCGATAATGTAGGGTGGATTAGTTTTTGTGGCTCTAACTACGGAGTTGAGATTGATGATGAGGGGTATATAAGTGGAAAAGCTTGGTCTGATGCTCTTGGGTGGATTAGTTTTACTGATGTAGGAGGTTGTCCTGAGGTGCCGTGTGTACCGAGATTTGACATGGAGGAAGGAGAGATAACCGGATGGGCAAAAGTACTAGATCCTGAGGAGTGGATATCTCTTAGCGGGGAGGGTTACGGAATTTTGTATGACGAAGGATCTCTCTCTGGATATTCTTTTGGAGATGGATTTTTAGGATGGATGAGTTGGGATATGGCTGGATATTATCCATATCCAAAACCGGTGGTCTCGAATTTAGACGTGTCTCACCCACCGGACTACTGTGAGATCACTCCGCAAGTAACGCTTAACTGGGATTACGAAGATTTTGGAGGAGGATATAGTAGATCTGAGATGAAGATAAATGCCGATGAGTTTACTACCAGTTCTGAAGGAGGGTATGTTTACACTAATCTTGATTACAGTAGTAGTTATGTTTGGGAGATAAGGTCAAGAAATGACCATGGATTATGGTCGGACTGGGTAAGCACTACGTTTGAAACGCTCCCCGAGTACCCGGATTCAAGCTTTACTTGGGAGCCTTCTAAGCCGATTGTAGATAAAGAAGTTATCTTCTCTGATAGTGGAGGCGATTTTGATACTAGAAGCTGGACGTTTGAAGGAGGAGATCCGGAAGAAAGCTCGGAAGCGAGCCTGAGTGTAGTTTTTGAGATAGAAGGGCCAAAAGAAGTAACTTTAACCGTTACAAAAGACGGGTTAAGCTGTACTGATACGGAGATTATTACGGTAAGGCCACCACTTCCCGATGACTGGAGAGAGGTAGATCCCTTTTAAAAACCGCCCCTTTTCTAGGGGCGGCTTTAATTTTCTCTTATTTCAATTGCTTTTCCTTCCGTCAATGCTTTTGCTGTTTTTTTATAAGCAGAAGAGAGGATTCGCTGAAACGTACTCTGAGAAGTTTCCATTTTCTTGGCACACTCTTTCTGGTCGAGGTTTTTTATGTTTTTAAGCCTTAAAGCTTCTATTTCTTCGGGAGTTAGGGTGATTGTTTCAAGCTCTCTTAGCGGTATTCCTCGGGGTTTGAAATAGGTTGTTTTCGGCCGGAACCTTACTCTCCGACAAAGTCTTGGTCTTGGCATGATTTTATTCTTGTGTTACTCTTTAAGTTGAAAGAAGGTCACGCGGCCCCTTTATAAGAGGCCGGCTCCCGTGCCTTCTTTTTATTTAGCCTGGTCCTGAAGGGCTCTTTTCTCTTCTTGAATAGCTTCTAGTTCTTCTTGAAGCATTCTTTCTTCTTCTTCTAAGGCAGCAAGTTCGTTCTTCTTGGAGAAGAATCTTCTTCGTCCCATATTGCAAGGGCCAAAGCCTCTTCCCGTGAGGGGACCACAGCCCATAGGACCAGTTCCGTCAAATCTTGGCATAGTATTATTTTTTGGTTTATAATCGACCTTTCTATAATGAGTATATATTCATAATGAATATGTGTCAAGCCCCCTCTTTGAGAGATCTCCTTTCGGCGATAGAGTAAGAAGCGGTGATGATAAGGACGAAGGCTATTTTTTGCCGGTGACGGAGAGATGTTCCGTAATTGGATGTTCCCCAGGCGAAGGTGGTGGAAAAGACGAGGAGGATAAGTAGCAATGAAATGAAGAGCGCTTTGTCTTTCTTTTTTAGCTTTTTAAGAGTAATAGCAGAGAAGATGATGAGAATAAGGTAAAGTGAAGCGTCTATTACCCCCATAACGTCTTCTTTTGTTTCCACTTGCCATGGGAGGGGGGCGAAATAGAAGTAGGTGATTCTTACGGGAGTTTGCCATGCTATGTCAAAGTAGGTGCTGGGAGTTAGTTCGTGTAGATATCCTGCCCTTGCTTTTGCCCGGGTTCCTATATGATACTCTAATCTTTCCG
>PWNV01000015.1 GCA_003557645.1 Candidatus Nealsoniibacteriota bacterium | reverse complement strand
GTGGATGGAGCTTTGTCAAGTGGACGGAAGGTGGCTCAACGGTCTCAACTAACAGAAACTACAGTTTCACCGTTACCGAAGACCGTCACTTAGTAGCACACTTTGAAAAAGATCCTGTAGAGAAATGCTATGAAATAACTGTTAACTACGAAGATGGTAGTCAAACCGTAACCTGTGGTGAGAAAAAAAATGGAACAATCCATTTCTACGTTACTCATCACGGAGCAGTTGTAGAATCAGCAACTGCCAGCAACAAAAAGACCATCACATGGGATGGTCACGGCAGTGAACATGCTGATATGAGTAGCTGCAATCAAGCCACATGGCACTGGGTGTGGAACCCAGCCCTACTTACTATAAGCGGAGCGGAATGTAAATAGAATAAATAAAAAAAAACAGCACATTTGCACATTAAGTAAATTAAAGGCCGATCTTATTAAGATCGGCTTTTTTCTTTATTATTTATCAATTACCTCATAACAAGTTTCGGGCTTCAAGGGATCATAGACATTAACCCATCTTGACCATCTATTATCTGAAGATAAAATTCGTACACTCTCCAAAACAGAAGAATTTTCTCCCTTTTTATACTCTCCTCCTATTATTTCTTCTCCATAAAAATCAAATCCGTGCCTTTTATACCACTCCTCAGGCTTATAACCAATTCCTATTCTAGCCATAAGAGAAGGAAAAAAAGGAGAGTCTCTTTCTTCTATAGAAGAAAGAATAAGAATACCATCACTCTTGTCTTTAACATCTACTACAGGCCCCTGTTTCTCATAGCCTTCATAAGTATTATCTACAGGAGCAGTTTCAAGGCCTCTTCCCTCTCCTTTCACCAGAAGCTCACCTTCTTTTATTTTATTAACTCTAATTCTTTCTTTTTTCCCTTCTTTTAAATAAGAATAATAATTAAATCCCATCTCTCTTTCAAAAAAAAGATGTTCTTCCTTTAAATCCAAAGAGGGGGCTTCTTCTCTTGCTATCCAAACCTTTCCGTCCACACTTATCCAGTACTTTAAGTCTTCAGAAAAGTTAAAATTATCAGGTAAGTAAGGATATATATTTTGAAACTCTAAGGGAGAAGGATTCCCGTAAGAAACCTTTCTCATGGCAGGATAACAGCCCGTTTCTTCTATGTATTTAGCAACCACACTTTGCAAAACTTCTTTTTCTTCAATATAACTACTACGATCCATTAAAAAATGAAAAAGAACAGAAAAAAGACCTAAAAAGGCCAAAACTATTGTGATTGTTTTTCTTCTGTCGTCAGTCATGTTCAAAATTCTATTGCTTCATTATGCCCTTTTTCTTCTTCTTTGTCAATCTTAATCAAAAAAATGGGGAAACTCCCCCATCTTCTTTAAATTTCTTCTCTTTTTTCTATCTTTCCCCTAGCGTTGCTTCAATTACTTCCTTTTCTCCATCTCGCATTATCTTTAAATTTACTTTATCCCCTGGCTCGTAGCACACAATAATCTTAGCTAAAGAATTTTCTGTAGTTATTTTCTCTCCCTCAAACTCTAAAATAATATCTCCTTCAAGTAAACCAGCTTCTTCTGCTCCCGACCCAGGTTCGATAGCGAAATAAGGATAATCGCCCCCTACAATAAGTGCACCGTAATCAACGGGAAGATCTCTCGCCTCTTTAATATTACTATCAACCAGGATATATCGCACCCCTAAAAAGGGATAGACTATTCTTCCTTCTTCTATTGCTCCTCTAATTGCCCTTTCTGCCTTATTAATAGGAATAGCAAAACCAATATTTTGTGCTCGAACTCCTTTAGCGGTGTTTATTCCAATAACTTCTCCATTTAGATTCAAAAGGGGACCTCCAGAGTTACCTCTATTAATGCCTGCATCAGTCTGAATAACATCATCAAGAATCTCTACCATCCTTCCGTCCGTAGCCTCTACGCGTCTTCCTGTCCCTGAAATAACCCCCACAGAAACCGTGTTTTGCAGTTCCGCTAATGCGTATCCTATGGCGATCGCCGTTTGCCCAACTCTTATCTCTGAAGAATCACCTAAATTTGCTTTCGGATAACCCTCTCCTTCAACTTTTAAAAAAGCAATATCTTGCATCGGGTCAAGGGCTAATACTTCTGCTTTAAGCCTTTCTCCTTCTCCTGTAATGACAATATACTCAAAATCTTCTTCTATTACCACATGTTTGTTGGTTATAATAATCCCGTCAGTGGAAACAAAAAATCCCGTACCCACTCCGAACTCTTCTTCAGGAATATCTTCGTAATGCCTAAAGTACTCAAAGTGGTCTCTCATCCCATATCCCACCTCCTTCTGTAAAACGATAGAGACCACCGAAGGAAGAGCCTTTTCTACCGCCCCTATCACTGCTTCTTCGTGCTCGATCAAAGAAGCTTCATTTTCTTTGCTTTCTTCCATCTCAAGGGAAACGAGACTAAAAAAGAAAATTCCCAAGATAACGCCAAGGAGGAAGAGAAATAAGTTGACAATTGTGTTCTTTTTTTTCATAAGAATCGCTCAATTATATAGGGAAGAGTAAGTAAAGCGCCAACAACGATTGCGCCAATACTTGCAACAAGAACCGCTCCAGCAGAAATATCTTTTATTTTGCGAACTTCTGTACTGTAGTCGGGTTTTAAAATATCTAAAAGACGTTCAATCTGAGAATTAATAAGCTCCAAAGACAATACTACTGCTACTACCAAGATAAGAACTGCTCTCTCCGTCGGCTCAAAGGGGAAGTAGCCAATGCAAAAAGAAACTACAATAGCAATAATAAAGAGAACGCGGAAAGTGTTTTCCGTAAAAGCAACCCCGATACCGGAAAAAGCGTTGGAAAAACTTCTTATTAATTTATTGATACTAATCATTTATTCATACCTTAAAGCATCAACCGGCTCCATTCTTGCGGCTTGCCTTGCAGGGAAAAACCCAGAAAGACAACCAACAACAAAAGAAAACGTCAGACCAAAAAGAATAAGCCAAACCGAGATATGTGCTTCCAGGTAAAACATTGCCCCCGAACCACTAAGAACTGTTTCCGCTAAAATCGCTAAAAGAACTCCCAAGATAACACCTCCCACCCCTCCGATAAGACCGATTATCCCCGCTTCGAAAAGAAAAATAGAAATTATATTTTTTCTCCTTGCTCCCACTGCCTTGAGTATTCCTATTTCTTTTGTTCTTTCTTTCACGGAAGTATACATTGTATTCATTATCCCTATTCCACCGACAATAATAGCAATGCTGGCAAAAGCGATAACGGCCGCTTGTAACACCCCCATAATGCTTTCTACCATGTCTGTCACCGTTTCGCTGGTCATCACTGTAAAGGAGGGCCTATCCTCATCCCTTCTTCTTCTCCCTGAATCTTCAAGCTCTCTTTCAATATTTTCTACAACAACATTCGGGTCATATCCATCTATGATCCTTGCAAGTGCAACCGGAGAGCCCTCTCTTTTCCCTGTGACTTCTCTGAAATCTTGTAAATCTAGTGCAATCGATAAATCATCCTCTCTATTCCCAAGAGATCGCAAAATTCCAGCAACTTTAAACTCTTTCCCTTTTACAACAATACTGTCTCCAGGAAGTAAATCCGGGAAAACATCTTCTGGAATCAGATTTCCCACCATCACTTCTCTCCTTCCTGGCATTGGGAACTCTCCGTCAACAACGTCCCACCCCATATCATCTCGTAAAACAGGAAGCCCTTCGTTAAAATCAACTCCGTAAATAAAGGTTGTTTTTGTTTCTTGAAAATGCCTTACAATCGCGGCTGAAAAAGGCATTTCAATCACCGTTTCTACTCCACTAGCTCTCCTTATTGCTTCAATGTCTCGATTATCCAACTCAATTCCTCCCATCATTGTTGTCATCATGTCAGAAATATCCCCTGGCATAACCACAATCAACTCTCCTCCCATCATCTGCAACTCTCCCATTATGGATTCTTTTAACCCTTCACTCAAAGAAAGAAGTGATATTACTAAAAATATACCGATAACAATACCTAAAATCGTAAGCCAACTCCTCAAAGAACGAGCTTTCAGATTTTTGATTGCCATTTTGAAATATTCACTACTCATCTAACTCTCCATCTTTAATTTTTAAAACTTTACTGGCAAACCTTTGAAGGTCAATATCATGAGTTACCACAATCACAGTTCTTCCTTCTTTATTAAGATCTTTTAAGATTTTCATAATAATTTCTCCCGTTTTCGAATCTACGTTTCCCGTCGGCTCATCAGCTACAATTATTTCCGGATTATTGACTAAGCTTCTAGCAATAGCAACCCTCTGCTTTTCTCCCCCGGAAAGCTCTGCTGGACGATGATGCATTCTTTTTTCAAGCCCTACAGAAGATAAAAGCTGTTTTGCTCTTTTTTCCCTCTTCTCTTTTGAGGTTTCTTGAAAAATAGTAGGAATGATAACATTTTCTAGTGCTGTAAGATGGGTTAAAAGATTAAACTGCTGAAAAACAAATCCTATTTTTTTTCCTCTTACAGAGGCAAGCTCATCCTCCGTAAACCGAGAAACGTCTTTTCCTTCTAGTATGATTTCTCCCGTAGTGGGAACATCCAAACAACTTACCATATTAAGCAAGGTGGACTTCCCCGAACCACTAGGACCTAGAATAAGGGCAAAATCTTGCTTCTTTATCTCTAAAGTAATACCTTTTAAAACTTCTAACTTAATCTCTCCTAAAAAATAGGTCTTGCAAACATCTTTTAATTCTATAATTTTTTCCATTTTCTATTCGGTAAGAACTTTTTCTCCTTCCTCTAGTCCAGAAAGAATTTCCACTACCCTTCCTTCTCCTCTAATACCCAACTCTACCTCTTTTTCAACTTGCTCTCCGTTTTCCAAAACAATTACAAAGTTTCTCCCCTCTCTTCTCTGTATATTCCTTTCTGGTAGAAAGATAACATCATTTCTTTCTTCAGTTCTAATAGTTACATCTACCGTCATTTCTGTTCTTACTTCCTCCGGATACTCTTCCAACATAACTCTTGCGGAGTAATAAATAATGCCATCTACCACCTTCCCTGTTGGATTAATAAAAACTACTTCTCCCGAAAACTCTTCATCTTCAAAAGCAAGAAAAGAGACTGAGGCGGAGTCTCCTACTTCTACCTCCACCACATCTCCTTCATAAATGTCTATTTCTATATAAAATTTCTCATCAGGTACCAAGTTCATTATCGGACTTCCAGCGGCAACAATCTCACCCGCTCTGCTTGAGATAGTAGAAATCTTACCAGAAACAGGGCTCTGCAGCGTTGTATCGGCAATTCTCTTTTCCAGCAGTTCAACTCTCGCCTTTGCTTGCTCTACTGCTGCTTCTTTAATGCGAATATCCGTATCTCTCGGATCAGCCTCTACACGAGAAAGCTCTCTTTCCGCTTGATCAAGACTACTTTCTGCAGAGTCAACTTGTGATCTTGCAGAAGAAAGCAAAGAACTAATCTCTGCTTTCACGGAAGATATTGTTTTCTGTGTAGAATCTGTTTTGCTTAAATTGGTGTTCGTTAGACGACGATACGTCCTTAAGCTTTCAACTTGATTATCCGTGAATTTATTTTCGTAAAAGTCAGACTCTGCAACATCAAGTATGTTGTCCATTTCTGCCACTATTATACGCAGATGCCTTTTCGTCTCTTCCAGAGCCATATCCAGTTCTTCATATTCTGCTTCACTCCTTGCCAGTTCTCTGTATTTTTCAATCTCTCTTGCACTGCTCCTTATTTTATCCCTACTTCTTCTTCCTGAAACCGTCTCCGAAACCACAAATCCTCCAAAGTGTTCATTTGCCAAATCATCTACGAGCTCTTTGGTCTCTTTTGCGTCTAGATAAACCTCTCCAAGCAGGGAGGGAATTTCCTTGTATACACTCTCCTTTGTTTCTTCTGTTACTTTCTTTTGCTTTTCAAGGTTATCTTCTGCTGCAGAAAGAGCTGTTTTGGCGCTTCTTACCGCAGACCTTGCGATCTCTCTTTCTTCTTCAGATGCACCAAAAAAAAGCATCTCCAGAGCAGATTCTGCAGAAGAAAGCCCTGCTTTCGCATCTCTCAAAGATATCTCCAAGTCATCCTTTTCCTGGGAAGCAATAATATCTCCTTTCTTCACAATATCACCCTCTTCTTTAAAAATATTCTCAATTCTCCCCGCTTCTTTAAATCCTACACTCAAAACATCTCCTCTCTTAATTGTTCCCGATTCAAAAACCTCTCTTACTACATCTCCTCTTACTACCTCAATAAAAGATCCTTCTCTTTGATTATTGCCCAAAAAGAGAAAGCCAAAAAAAATTAAGGCGGCAAGAGCGATAATTATATATATTTTTTTCATGTTTTTTAACTTTATTTTCCCTTTATTTTACCATAAAGCACTCACTAATCAAGCGAGGATTTTCTTCCCCAGTATATTATTGGAAGATATAGAATTAAAGGGAAGTAGGAAGGAAAACCACGCAAAACGAGAGCAGCAAAAGGCAATGAAGAAATAAAATTAATTACAAAAGAAATAAAAGAAAGCATTAGATAGGCCGGAAAAGCAAAACCACCAATAAAAGCGGTTAAAAGTCCAAAAATCATAATAAACGGGAGTAGTGGAACGATAAGCAGATTGGCAAAAACAGAGAAAAGAGGAATATGCCCAAAATTGTATAGAATAAGTGGAAAGACCAGTATTTGCGCAGCGAGCGTAACTGAAAGAAGATCACAAAGAGCTTTTCCTCTTAGCCCCTTCTCTATAAGGACCTCCTTGATTTTTGGTTGAAAATAAATAATACCAAGCACAGCAAGAAAAGAAAGCTGAAACCCCAGATCAAAGGAAAGAAGAAGAGGGTTTGCAATAAGCATTATCGTAGCAGCAAAACAGATTGTCCGAAACGATCTCGCTTTTCTATAAAAAACATAAGATAAAAGAAGGAAGCCAGCCATAATTCCGGCTCGCAGAGCAGAAGTAGGAGCCCCTACAAAGAAAACAAAAAAGATAACACCCAAAAAAGCAAGTAACGCGGACCATCTTCTTGATATTTTAAAATGAGTGAAGATATAAAAAAGAATAGAAGATATTATTACGATGTGCATCCCCGAGATGGCGGTAACGTGATATGTTCCAGAAATACTAAGTTTTTCTCGAAACTCCGGTGTAAAAGAATTTCTATCTCCCAAAATCATAGCTTCCAGAAAATAAACTTGTGGAGCGGGAACACTCTTTCTTAGGTTATTTTTCATCTTTTCTCTCAAACTAAAAGAAATTTCTCGCAACAAAGTAGGCTTTTCCCCTATTTTCTCTACTTCAGGATAAAAAGAAGTGTGATAAACCCCTTCTTTCTTTAGATAATTTCCGTAATCAGAAGAAGGCGCTTCAAGCTCACCATTCACTTCCAAGATATCTCCGTACTTGTAATTATCATAACGACTCACATATAAAAACGCTCTTCCTTCTTCGTGCTCAACGGTAACTCTTTGCAAGTTTCCCGTTATTAAAGGCTCTTCCACTACTTTTCCCTGAAAAGGTACTTCTAATATTTCTGGAATATTGTAAAGAGCAAAATGAAAACAAAAAGCCCCGACAAAAAAGAAAAGAATAGCAAAAACAGAAAGAAGAAGGTCTCTTAAAAGAAAATAAAAGCTCCCAACAATCAAAAGGCCAAGTAAAATGCTGATGGGAGCAAAAAAGATGCCGGCGATAAAGGCCAAGCAAAAATAGAAAATCTTTTTGGAAAGAGTTATCTTATTTGACACATCTCTACAAGAGTAGTTGCTTTTTCTTTTAATTTATGAAGGTCTTCCTTAGAGAAAGGCTCTTTCTTTAAAAAACTCTCATCGAGTGTTTTGTCAGGAAAAAAATTCTGCAAAAAATACCTTTTTGCCCCTTTGATCTCGGCAGCAATCTGCTCTATGTCTTTCCCTGTATGAACTCCCGGAACCACCGTAGTACGAAACTCATAATCTAAAGAGGATCTTTTGAGAAGATCTATACTTTCTTTAATTTTTTTCGAATTTATATTGCTAATTTCAGAATAACGAGAGAGAGGAAGCTTCACATCCATAGCAACATAATCGATTAATTTTTCCTTCATTAGCTCCCTTATTCTTTCAGGGTTAGATCCGTTAGTGTCAAGCTTAACTAAAAACCCCATCTTCTTTATTTTCCGAGAAAAAGGGGTCACTTCCTGATGTAAAGTAGGCTCTCCTCCACAAATCACTACCCCGTCAAGCTTGTCTTTTCTTTTACCGAGAAAATCAAAAAACTCCTCTTCTCTGATTTTGGGATGATTTTCTATTCTTTCGGGAAGAACAAGTTCGGGAGAGTAGCACCAAGGACAACGAAAGTTACACCCGGAAAGAAAAACAATACAAGCCGTCTTTTCCGGGTAATCGATAAGAGTAAACTTCTGCAATCCTCCAATTGTCATTTAGTAGTTAAAGGTAGCTCTTTCTTCGTACTCTCTCTTTTTTCCGTCGTTCCAGTTTTGAACTGGTCGAAGGTACCCGACAATACGAGAATAAACCTCACACTCTTTGTAACCAGAAATTCCTGGATTTTTAGAGTAACAATCGTCACATTTTATAACAAAAAACTTCTCCTTATTGTCCTCATAAAGAAGAATGGAGCCATTCTTTAGATCATCTCCTTCTATTTCTATTTTAGTAGCACAATCAAAACACTGCCTTGTATCCAGTGCCTTTTCGATGGTTTTGAAAATTGGTTTTTTCATATTTATTTTATTTTTTTAATAACTTCTTTAGGACCTTTAATGTTACAATGAGGGCAGTAGTACTGCTCTCCTTTAAGATAACCACAATTTTGGCAAATTGAAAAGGTGGGGGTGATGGTAACGTAAGGAAGATGATAATTTTCAAATATCTTCTTGATTAATCTCTTCGCTGCTTCCGGGCTAGAAACTTGCTCTCCTAAAAACAAATGCACCACTGTTCCTCCCGTGAAAGCGCACTGCAGATCATCTTGCATGTCAAGAATTTCAAAAGGATCGTTACTGTAGCCAACAGGAAGGTGTATAGAGTTGGTGTAATAAGGTTTCTCCTCTGTTCCTGCAGTGATAATGTCCGGATATTTTTCTTTATCTATTTTTGCCTGTCTGAAAGAAGCTCCTTCTCCGGGAGTTGCTTCCAGATTGTAAAGATTGCCTGTTTCTTCTTGGTAAAAAACAAGTCTTTCTCTCATAAATTCGAGGACCTCCAGAGCAAAATCTTTCCCTTCTTTTGTTGTAATGTCTTTGCCAAGAAAATTCATTAAAGCCTCGTTCATTCCAAGAAGTCCAATAGTAGAAAAGTGATTTCCAAAATAAGTTCCCCTCATCTCTTTAACAGAAGATAAATAATGGGTGCTGTAAGGATAAAGACCCTTCTCCGCAAAATCATCAATCACTTTCCTCTTTATTTCCAAACTTTCCTTGGCTAAGTCCATAATGTCTGCAAGTCGAGAAAAGAAATCTTTTCTTGTCTTTGAAAGGTATCCGATTCGCGGCATATTTATTGTGACAACTCCAATAGAACCGGTAAGTGGTTGGCTTCCAAAAAGCCCTCCACCACGCTTTACAAGCTCTTTATTGTCAAGGCGCAAACGGCAACACATGCTCCGAAAATCCTCTGGGTTCATGTCTGACTGAACAAAGTTAGAGAAATAATTAATTCCGTACTTAGCAGTAGCTTCCCACATCTTATCTAGAGCTTTATTATCCCAATCAAAATCTTTTGTTACAGAGATAGTAGGAATGGGGAACGTAAAAGGCCTTCCTTTGGCATCTCCTTCCATTAAAACTTCATAAAAAGCTCTATTGAAGAGATCCATTTCTTCCTGATACTCTCCATATGTCTCTTTTCTTAATTTTCCTCCGATCACCACTGGCTGATTTTTCATATGCTGGGGAACCGTCACATCAAGAGAAGTATTTATAAATGGAGTATTTCCAGTAATAAAGACCTTTCCTTTTCTTTTCGCAATAACAGTTTCGTTTTCTGTGTTAACCGACCAAATAACTCCTTTATAGTTAACTTCTTTGATTTCTCTGATATAAGTTTCTTGATGTCTGATAATTCTTAAAATATACAGCAATTTATTACCTACCCCAGAAGACTTTCTTTTTGCTGTAGTAAATCCATATCCAGCATTAACCACAATTCTTTGCAAATCTTCCAATATCTTTTTTTCTGATATTGTAATTTTTGATCCTTCGTGCCCATCTCCCTTGATGTAAGTTTCTAAAAATAGCTTGCTTTGTTCCTGGTCCATCTCCAGTAATTTTTGTGGAATAACTTTAACGCTACTTTTTTCATCAAACCAACTAAGAATTCTTTTTGTATTGTCTGAATTAAACCTAATCTGCATTACAGTTTCTCCTAACGATTTTGCACCCTCCTGTAAAGAGTAATCTATTCCAAGCACTTCTAAAAGAGATAAAATCTCTTCGTACTTCTCTTTATTCTTCTTTTTTGATTGGTAGATTATTATTCTTTTCCAGTTGCCCTTGCTTTCCATGCTTCCTTCGGATACTATCCAAGCAATCAATCTTATCTCTTCGTCACTTAAGTCTACTTTTTTATTATTATTGTGCGCAGCGATAGGAATTGCTTGCGGGGACTTCAATTTTAAAACTTCTTCTACTTCCTCAAGGCAATAACTGTTACTGTTAAACTTTTTTCTTACCATTCTATGACCAGGAGATATAAGTTGATCTTGAATTCTGTTTAAGACATTATACATCTTGCCGTTATACTCTTTTCTAAACACTTTTTTAACCTCTTTTTCCTCTATAATTGCTTTATTTGTGTTAAAGGTTTTTATTATTTCCCCCTTGTCAATTTCGTTATATTTTTTCCATCCTTCTTTAGTTAAAATTTCCGTATCTTCAGAAAGGCATTGAAAACCTACGCGAGTGGGGACCATGCAATTAAAAAAGAACTCCTGTAGTGCCTGTTTAACTCCCTTATAATCTAAATTGTCCTCTCTAATAAAAGGAGCAAGCAGCGTGTCAAGATTACTCATTGCAGTTGCTCCTGCACTCTCTCCTTGAAGAGTGAAAAAGAAGTTCACAATCTGTCCAAGAGCAGGTCTTAAGTGTTTGGGAGGAGCTGATTCTACCTTAGAAGGAACACCTCCAAATCCTCTCATTAAAAGATCGTGCAAGTCCCAACCATTACAATAGGTGGCAAGCAGGTTTAAATCATGAATATGAAAATCCTGATTTTTAGCGGCTTCCCTTATTTTCGCTGGATATATCTTGTTGAGCCAGTATTTTTTCGAAATATGAGAAGTTGAGTATTGATTCAATCCCTGGAGGGAGTAAGTCATGTTAGCATTTTCTTTCACTTGCCAATCAAGCTCGTCAATGTACTGCCTTACTATTTCTGAAGAATCGTCAAGCTCTATCATGGTCTCCCTTATCTCTCTTCGTTTTTCCCGATAGATAATATAAGCTTTCGCTGTCTCCTTAAGATCCTCCATAATAAGCACCTCCTCTACAATGTCTTGGACCTGTTCCACGTGAGGAACTTCTTCTTTGCTAAATCTTCTAAGCAAAAGATCAAAAACCTTGTCAGAAACTTCGCTTGCCTTTGCTTCATCTCCCTCTTTGGTAAAAGTAAGTGCTTTGTAGATAGCTTTTTCTATTTTTGTCTTGTCAAAATCTACCTTTTCTCCGTTTCTTTTTTCGACTTGGGAAATCATGTATTCTTAATAAATTAAACCTTCAAAAAAATAATATGCTTGACAATCAAACATATAATCACTTTTTACAACGCCAAAGACTATTCTCAAAAACCAGTGGCAATCACAGTGACTTTAATTTCTCCTTCTCCTAAACTTTTGTCTTCCACCGCCCCAAAAACAACATTTGCTCCTGGAGAAACCTTCTCTTTGATAACCTCCGCAATTTCGTTAATCTCCGAAAGACTTAAATCACTTCCTCCGTTCACGTTAAAAAGAACCCCTTTTGCATCCTTGCACGATAAATCAACTAAAGGAAGATTTAGAGCGCGCAACGCTGCTTCGCTTGCACGACGCTTCCCCTTCGCCTCACCCTTTCCAAAAAGGGCAGGACCGGAGTCCTTCATAATCGCTCTTACGTCCGCAAAATCAATATTAATAATCCCCGGAAGAACAATAAGGTCTGAAATGCCTTGAACCGCTTGCCTTAAAACTTCATCACAAGCCCAAAAGGCGTCGGAAAGAGATATGCTTGAGTCAAACGTAGAAAGAAGTTTATTGTTGGATATAGGAATTAAGGTGTCTACTTTGTCTTGTACTTTTTTAAGTCCCTTTTTAGCAACACGGCTCCTTTCTTTACCTTCAAAAGAAAAAGGTGTCGTAACTACAGCAATAGTAAGGGCTCCGCTCTTTTTTGCAATCTCCGCAACTACAGGAAGAGCTCCTGTGCCAGTACCTCCTCCAAGTCCACAAGTAAGAAAAACCATGTCGGAATCCTTGAGTGCTTCAGCGATGTCCTCCTTATTCTCTTCAGCAGCCTTTCTTCCTACTTCCGCGTTCATTCCCGTTCCAAGGCCTTGTGTTAGTTTTTTTCCTATTCGAATCCTCTCATTTCCTTTAACTTTTTTTAGATCCTGAAAATCACTATTTATGGCAATGAGCTCTACTCCTTTTATATTGCAACTCTCCATTCTAGAAATAACATTTCCTCCAGCTCCTCCGATACCAACCACTTTAATTTTTGGTAAACTTTTCATGGTATAAAAACTTTAAACGCTTTCTTGATCTTTTCACCAAGACCTTTAGAAAATGCAAATCCCATCTTTTCATCCTCTTCTTCCTCTGCCCCTTCAAGAACAAGACCACAAAGAACAGAGAAAGAAGGATCCTCTTCTAGTGAGAAAAACCTGCGAGGGGCTCCTATTCGGCAAGACAAACCAAGTCTCTTTCGAGCAAAATCAACCAAATGAGGTATTTTCGCTCCTCCCCCGGTTAATACCAGACCTGCAGGAAGTGATCCGTTCCGTGATATCTTTTTCAGCTCCTTCTCTATTTCGTCAAAAATTTCTTTAATGCGAGGTTCTGCTATTTTTTTAAGATCACTTCTTTGGAAAAAGACCTCTTCTCCTTCAGGAATCTTCAGTTTTTCCTTCTTGCTGCTTTTTTCTCCTAAAATAGAAGCACCAAATTTATTTTTTACAAATTCTGCGGTTTCTATGTTAATTTTTAGTCCAATAGCAATGTCATTTCTAATATTATTTGTCCCTATCGGTAAAACAGAAATATGTAAGAGCTCTTCCTCTTCATAGACAGAGATTCCAGTGGTTCCCGCACCGATATCAACGACCACAACTCCAAGCTCCTTTTCTTCCGTAGTAAGAACCGCCTTTGCGCTTGCTATGGGATTTAGAATAAGTTCATTTGTCTGTAGTTTAGCGTTTGAGATTGCCTGATTCAAATTTTTGGAGTAGGGAACAAATCCTCCGATAGCCAAAATCTCTGTTTCTAGTCTTATTCCTTGCAATCCAAGTGGATTCTTGATTCCTCCCTCCTTGTCTACTGTAAACTCGCGAGGAATTATCTCTAAAATCTCCTTGTTGGAGGGAAGAGAAAACGCTTTCGCTGCCTCGATCACTCGGTCAATATCTTCTTGTGATATCTTTTGATCCGCTCTTGAAACAGAAACTAAGCCTTTGGAAAAAATAGAGAAAATGTGACTCCCATTTATATTAGCATAAATCTCTTCTACCGAAGATCCTGCTTCCTGCATCGCTTCCGAAATAGTAGTATAGATAATTCTTCCTACTCTCTCCGGATCAACTATTACTCCTTTTCTAATCCCAGAAGAGATGTTTTCTGATTTTCCCATGACTTTAAAGCCGGACTCTTCAGCTGATCTCTGAACTATTATTGCTTTTATAGTTCCTGTTCCGATATCAAGGGCGGCGATTGTGGGAGACTTACTCATTATTTTTATTCTATCTTTTTAATGAATTATTTTCAACCAAGGAAAGATAAAGCTCTTCCTTCTCTTTCATTTTTCTCTCCTCTTCTTCTCTGATGTGGTCGTATCCTAAAATATGGAGAACTCCATGTATAATAGCACGCAAAATATCTTTTGAAAAATCACTTCCTTTTTCCTCTATTTTTTCCGGAGAAATCACTATCTCCCCCCGAAAATCATGCTTTTCTTCTCCAAATGAGAAAGAAAGAACATCTGTTGCGTAATCCCTCCCTCGATAATCTCTATTAATCTTCCTTATTTCATCAAGACTAACAAAAGCAATAGATATTTCCCCTTTCACTTTCTCTTTTTTAAACACAAACTCCGCTACTTCGCGGAGCTTGTCTTTATCAAAAGAAAATGCCGTAAGATTGTTTATTTCCATTACTTTATTTTCCCCATTTTCCTCATCTTCTCGTACTCCGCCTTCCCTCGCTCTTTCTTGAGAGCAGCACGTTTTTTTGCTGCATCACTTAAGGGACGTTGGCGAAATCTTCTTGATCTCGCTTCTTTTATAATCCCACTTTGCATTACAGAACGAGTAAAACGATGTACCAAACTACTATTATTTTCTTTGTCTTTTCTATGCACTTCTAACGCCATAAAATTATTTTAATCTTATAAACTTATACTATCTTTTACCATTTTTCCATCCTCCAAGCAAATGAATGTGCAGGTGGAATACCTCCTGTCCTCCTCCTTCTCCTACGTTTACTGCTAATTTATAACCACTCTCTCCAATCCCCTCCTTTTCTGCTACTTTTTTTGCTACAAGAAAAAGCTCTCCTATAATCTCCTTATCCTTTTCTTCGAGCTCTCTAACAGAAGCTATATGTTCTCGAGGAACAACAAGAAGATGAACAGGAGCTTTTGGATTAAGGTCCTTAAAAACAATCACTTTTTCATCTTCGTAAATAATCTCAGAAGGGACCTCTTTTTGAGCTATTTTACAAAAAATGCAGTTTTCCATGATTACTTTAATTTTTTCTTAATCTCTTTGACTACTTCCTTTGTACTTAAACTCTCCTGCTGCCCTGATTCCATATCACGAACAATGACCCTGTCTTCTGCCGCTTCTTCTTCTCCTATAATAAGCGTGTAATCTACTTTCATTTTATTTGCCTTGCTCATCTGCCCCTTTAAGGAGTCTTGTCCAAAAGACTCAGAAACAGGAATTTTAGCCTCTCTAAACTCCTCAAACAGTTTTAAGCACTTTCTTTTTGCCAGGTCGCTGAGTTGTGCAATAAAAATCTTCGGTTTTTCCTTTTCTACTTTTATTCCATCATTTTTCATTAAAAGAACTGTTCTCTCTACTCCCATTGCTGCTCCCGTAGCAGGAGTTTCCTCTCCTCCTAAAAGTTTGGCCAGTCCATCGTAACGTCCACCGCCACCAAGTGCAAGTCTTCCTTCTTCTCCTGGAGCAAAAAATTCATACACCGTATTTGTGTAATAGTCTAGACCACGAACTAAAAAAGAATTCAAATCATAAGGAATTTTAAGTTCTTCCAGATACTCAAGGACCTTTTTAAAATCTTCGCGGCACTTTGGACAAATATGATCTACGATTTGCGGTGCGCTCTCTTTTACTTTTATGCACCTTTTACAGTCCAAAACACGAAGAGGGTTCTTTTTCATCCTTCTTTTACAGTCCGCACAGAGAGAAGAACTTTCTTTTCGAAGGTACTTTTTTAGCACTTTTTCGAAATCTTCTCGGCACTTTGACTCTCCCATGCTGTTTATCTCTATCATTAAATCCTTGATACCAAGCTCCCGGAGAACATTATACATCACTGCAATAATCTGAGCATCAACTACCGGTCCTCCTTTCCCGATTGTCTCTAATCCAAACTGCCAAAATTGTCGATATCGCCCTGCTTGTGGTCTTTCATAACGAAAAAAAGGAGCAAAATAAAAAAACTTGATCGGTTGACTTTTTGTATAAAGATTATGTTCGATATAAGCTCGTACTATTCCCGCAGTTCCTTCTGGTCGTAGAGCAACCTGATCTCCTCCCTTTGTTTTAAATGCATACATCTCTTTTTCTATAATGTCAGTGTGCTCTCCTACTCCTCTGCTGAAAACTTTTGCATTTTCCATTATCGGAATCTCGATCCCTTCGAATCCGTAAGTTGTAGCCATCCTAGAAAAAACCTCTCTTATTTTCTCAAAATAGTCATACTGCTCTCCAAAAACATCGTGCATTCCACTTGGGCTTTGAAAACTTTTGGACATATTAATAAGATGGGGCTTCTACGCGTGCAAAAACCTTTTCAAATGGAGCTACTCTAAAAAAAACTTTTCCAATAATATAATCACTAGAAAGAGAACCCCACTCTCTGGAGTCAAAAGAAGCTCCGCGATTATCACCAATCACAAAAAATTCATCCTCTTCGAGAGAGACGCTCATCCCTAAAAAAGTTTCCGATTCTAAAATATAGTCTTCTTCCAGTTTTTCTTTTTTATCATCGTTTGTAACGTAAATGTTTCCATCTTCTATAACTAAAGTCTCTCCTGGAAGACCAATAATACGTTTAATATATCTTCTGCTTGGATCTCTGGGATATCGAAAAACAATAGTATCTCCCCTTTCCGGGCTGGAAAAACGATAAGAAAGCTGATCAATAAGAAGATAATCGCCCTCTTGAAAGCTCGGCTCCATAGAAGCTCCTCTTACAACGAAGGGCTGAAACAGAAAATGCCTCACCGGCAACACGATAAGTAGTGCAATAAGAATTATCTTTGCAGTTTCTATTAAAAAGCTATATTTATTCTTCATCACGCGTAATGATAACAAAATTTCCTAAAATTATCAAGACAGGGTATAATAAAATTATGTGGTGGAAAAAAAGAAAAACAAAACAAATTTATTGTCTTATCGTTGGGCTTGGTAATCCTGGAGAAAAATACGCAAAAACCGCACATAACTGCGGTTTCCGTGTTGTTTCTCATCTTAGAAACAACGAAAACTTCCCCTGGTTTGAAAAAGACAACACTTTAAACTCCCTTAAATCAAAAGGAGAAATTGAAGGAAAAGAAGCAATAATAATTCTCCCTTTAACCTTTATGAATCGTTCCGGTCTTGCGGTAAAAAAAGCGTTTGATAGATTTTCCCCTGAAAAATTAATAGTAGTTCACGATGATTCTGATCTTCCTTTCGGCACGCTACGCTTTTCCACTTCTCGTGGATCAGCTGGACACAAAGGAGTGCAATCAATTATTGATCACCTTCGCAGTAAAGACTTTGCTCGCTTACGAGTTGGAATAAGAAGAAAAGAAGAAAAAGCAAGAGAGATCGTACTAAAAGAGCTCTCTCCTGAAAGAAGAGAGATAGAAAAAAGAGCAGCTGAGGAATTAAAAAAACTTATCCCTTCAGAGATAAGTTCTTCCACTATACATTTAAATTAAGTTCCTTAGAGCTGCCCGCAAACCCCGTCTTCGCGACCGATAACGGCTCAAAAACAGGAAGCGTTCTTTCGAACACCGACTCATAATAAAAAAAGGAGGGATTTTATTTTTTTCTTTCTGCGAGCTCTCAAAGAGAAACTTTACAGAAAGGAGCCGCTTGCGAGCAAATCTAGGGAACCATCCATATTATATTATAATTTCTTAATTTGTCAAGTACTTCTTTCTTTCTCTTTTTTGTGTTATTCTTTTTTACCATGAAATTAATTTTAGTGGAAAGTCCAACAAAAATAAAAACATTGGAAAAGTTTCTTGGAAAGGAGTACAAAGTTCTTGCCTCTATGGGGCACATTCGTGATCTACCAAAAAACAAGCTAGGAATTGACATCGAAAAAAACTTTGAACCAAATTACATTATCCCGACAAAAGCAAGAAAAAATGTAAACTCTCTTAAAAAAGAAGTTAAAAAAGCCGATCTCGTGTATCTTGGAACCGACCCGGATCGAGAAGGTGAAGCCATCTCCTACCACTTGTTAGAAGCTTTAGACTTGAAAGAGTACAAACGAATAACTTTTCACGAAATAACAGAAGAGTCTATTAAAGAATCTTTGCAAAACCCTCACTCCATCGACATGGCTCTAGTAGATGCCCAGCAAGCACGAAGGGTACTTGATCGCCTTGTTGGTTACAAACTCTCTCCTCTTCTCTGGAAAAAGATAGCAAAAGGTCTTTCTGCGGGAAGAGTGCAGTCCGCTGCTCTACACATCATTACAAGTAGAGAGGAAGAGATAAGCGCCTTTAAGTCAGAAGAGTACTGGACTATAAACGTAAATCTTCTCTGTAAAGAGGGAGAGATGGAAGTTGTTCTAAAGAAAAAAAACGATAAAACAATTGAAAAACCAGGATTAAAGGAAGTCGAGAAGGTCAAGATTGAAGAAGATCTTCAAAAAGCGAGTTTTCAAATAATCTTTGTAGAGAAAAAAGAGAAAAAACGCCATCCTCTTCCTCCTTTTACCACAAGCACGATGCAACAAGAGGCGTTCAAAAGAATGAACTACCCATCTCGCTTTACAATGAGCATCGCGCAAAAACTCTACGAAAAGGGACTTATTACTTATCACCGTACCGACTCTTTGCACCTCTCTTCTCAGGCGAAAAAACAAGCACAAAAATATATTGAAGAAAAGATTGGAAAAGATTATCACAAAGAAAGAAATTTTTCTGCAAAGGGAAGAACTCAAGAAGCACACGAAGCCATAAGACCTTCCGACCCACTACGCGAGCCTTCCTCTTTAAAGAAAGAAGAAGCTCGTCTCTACGATCTTATCTGGCGCCGTTTTCTTGCCACACAGATGAAAGAAGCTGTTTTCTACAGTACAACTGTAAGCGTTGAGGCAAAAAGTGAAAATAATTATCTTCTTTCTGCCTCCGGATCCACTCTCAAATTTCCTGGCTTTACAAAAATATATCCGATGAAATTTGAAGAAAAGGAATTAGTAAAAGTAGAAAAGGGAGAAAAGCCAAAGCTGGATAGAATAAACCCCGAACAACACTTTACAAAACCTCCAGCTCGCTTTACCGAGGGTACGCTTATTAAGAAAATGGAGAAGCACGGCATCGGAAGGCCCTCAACTTATGCCCCTACACTTTCTACTCTTTTTAATAGAAATTACATCGAAAAAGTAGATAAAAAATACTTGAAGCCAACCGAGGTCGGAACCATCGTAAGTAAGTTTCTAGCAGAGCACTTCCCTTTTATTACAGACCTTGACTTTACCGCAAAGATGGAAGAGAATTTGGATGAAATAGCGAGCGGGAATAAAGAGTGGAAAAAATTAATAGAGTATTTTTATGACGACTTTGCAGAAAAATTAAAAAATAAAGAAAAAGAAATTAAAAAAGAAGATATTATGGAAGAAAAAACAGAAGAAAAATGTGACAAGTGTGGTGCCAATATGGCAATTAAGTTAGGGAAGTATGGTAAATTTCTTGCTTGTACTAACTTTCCTGAATGTAAAAACACAAAACCACTAGAGGGAGAGGAGGAGGAAGAGGAAAAAACATGTGATAAGTGCAACGCAAAGATGCAGTTAAAGAAAAGCAGATTTGGTCAGTTTTACGGATGCAGCAACTATCCAGAATGTAAGAACATAAAAGGAGTAGGAGAAGAAGATCTCAATATAACTTGTCCTAACTGTAAAAAAGGAAAAGTAGTGCAAAAAAAATCAAAGAGGGGGGCCTTTTATGCTTGTGACCAATATCCAGAATGCACCTTTACCTCTAACCAGAAACCTTCCCCTGAAAAAGCGTAATAATAAAATTTTATCAAAAAAACAAGCAGTCTTTCTGCTTGTTTTTTTGTTCTGCAGTCTTTTTTCAGCTAGAAATCATAAACTTCGATTTGAGCAGCCAAAACTTCCTTCTCTCCTTTTATATTTTTGTCAGATTTCACCCCTACTAAGCTCCCTTCTTTGATATCTTCAATGCTCACAATCTCTCTTTGAAAAGGATCATCTATCACCGCTCCTTGCCCTAGATCTGTTATTACGCTACTTTTAAAGATTTCTGTTTCTTCGGTTATGTTAATTCTAATATTCCACGTCTCAAACAGTCCTTCTTCAATAGAAGGAACTTGCCTTGTTCGAACCTCTCTTTCTATTATTAAATAATCACTCCCTATTTCAATAACTTCCCCTCCAACAAGATAAATCTCTTCCTCGAGAGGAGGATAAAGTGCCTCTAGCTGAGATATGTGCCAAGCAAGCTCTTCTTCAACATCACTATCCGTTTTCACTATCTTCTCCTCGCCTCTATCAATTAAAAACCCCGCCAGAAAAGATACTGAGCAAGCGAAGAGTAATAATATAATATTTTTTTTATTCATGAGAAGTGATTTGAAATTATTCTTTTATCTACAACAAATGGCATAACAAAAAGTAAGGTAATTAACGAGGGCGCCAGTTCTTTCTCTGTAAAAATGACACCGCCACCTGTCCCTGGGTTGACCATAGTCACCAGTTGGAAAACTTCCACTAGCGTAAACATCTGTTACTCCCCCTATCGTGCTACTTACAAAATGTCCACCACCCGTTAAATGATAGCCAGAAGGGCAAGTGGGAGAGTATTCTATACAATTCTCATCCATAGGACACGAGCCAAATCTCGCCTCATAAACACAGTCTGAAATACCTCCTCCCGCTTGTGCATCAACATAACCCTTCGTTGCTGCGTCAGAAGAAGCCGAAGGAGAGCCTAGATTAGTAATTCTGCGCCCTGCCCAATTTTTATTAGTATCAATGTTTAATTCACTTAAACTAGTTATTCCGCCACCGCCACCAACATCAACACACGTAACCGATCCCGTAGAGCCGATTGCTCGAATAGCCTGATCACCGCTACATGTACTAGAAACTCTCCTCTGAAGATAGTTTGTATCAACATTAATTGTCCGACTACTAGATAAAGTTCCTCCACCCGTAAGACCAGTTCCTGCATTAATAGAAGGGTGTCCAGAAAGCCTCGCCCAAGGAACTGTTCCTCCCCTTAAAATACCAGACCAGCGAACGTCTCCTTGAACATCCAACTTATAACTAGGTGATCTTCCTATGCCAACGTTACCACTGCTTTGAGCTAAGATTGCTCCAGCCCTGGCAACAAAAGAATTGACCGACACTCCTCCTTCTTTTGCTTGGTGTGTAGGCCCAACATCAAGAGGAGCATCACATCCCGGATACCCAGAAGGGCAGTACGTAGGTTCACCAGGAGGACCCTCCCAAGCCACCACTAAATAACTTATACCAAGGCTCATTATTAATACTAATAAGACTAGAGTTATTTTGTTTTCTTTTAGCATATTTTTTTATATTACTTCTATTGTAAAAGTTGTTCTAATAGTTCTTCTTGCTCTTTTCTTTCTTCCTCAGTCATTCGTCCCGGCTGAGTTGGAGAAATTTCCTCCAAAACCTCTTTCTCTTTTTCCCGATCTTCTTCAGTTAATGGTTTTGTTTCTTCTGATGATAACTCTTCAAGAATCTCTTTCATTGTTTCTTCGATAGTAACGTCCTTTTCTCCTTCTTTTTCAATAATCTCTTCTTTCTCCTCTTCTCTTTGCAAGAAAAATACAAGAGTAACGATAATCAGTACTGCTATGATAAAAATTGCAATGAGATTTTTTTTATTTTGCATCATTTTCACTTAAATCCTTCTTTTTTTCTATTCTATCAGAACAACAAAAAGAAGACAAATCAATTATTTTCTCGATATTTATTTATAAAATCTCTTTTAAGATCTTTTAAATTATCATTCTCTATGGCTTCCCTTATCTCTTCCATCAAGTTTAGCATAAAAAAAAGATTGTGATGAGATAGCAATATAATTCCGTATATCTCTTTTTTTCGAGCAAGATGATGAAGATAACTTCTTTTATATCCCAAACAAACCTGACAAGAGCAGCTTTTGTCAAGTGGAGACGAATCTTCTTTATAAGCAGCTCCTGTTATATTTATTCTTCCTTTAGAGGTTAGTGCTGTCCCGTGGCGAGCAAATCTTGTAGGTATCACGCAATCAAAAAGATCCATTCCTCGAAAAACGCTTTCTACAACGTCTTCCGGCTCTCCTATCCCTAAAAGGTGCCTTGGCTTCTCTGGCGGGAGGTTTTTGGAAAGAAGCTCAAGTATAGAGTACATATTTTTCTTAGAATCTCCGTAAGATTCTCCGAAAGAACCACCTATCCCAAACCCAAAAAAAGGCAAAGAAGAAATAAAACGTGCCCCTTCTTCTCTTAAGTCAGGAAACTTCCCCCCCTGAACGATGCCAAACATTGCTTGCTTCTTCTCATCCTTGAAAGCTTCCAAGGACCTTTCCGCCCAAAGATGAGTTCTTTGAAGAGATTCTTTTTGATAGTTATAAGATGCGAGAGGAGATGTGCACTCATCGAAAGCAAAAATAAGATCTGCTCCCAACTTTCTTTGTGCTTCTATAGATTTTTCAGGAGTAATCTCTACTTTGCTTCCATCAAAAGGAGACCGGAAAAGAACTCCTTCTTCCTTTATTTGTACATTCCCCTTCCTTTTTCCTTCATTCTTTATTACCGCATCGCTCAATATCTTTCCTGTCTTCTGATCCCTTCCAGCTCCCAAGCTAAACACCTGAAAACCCCCGCTATCGGTCATAAGCGGATATTCTATGCCCAAAAAATCATGTAAACCACCAGCCCTTTCCACCGTTTCATACTCTTTTCTGCAGTAAAAATGAAACGTGTTTATCATAAAGATGCTAGATCCCAAGACACTACAATCTTCAAAGCTTAATCCCTTCAATGCTCCACGAGTTGCCACTGGCACAAACGCAGGAGTCTTTATCTCCCCGTGCGGTGTTTTTAAAACACCCTTGCGAGCTTTCCCCACCGTTTTTTTAATTTCAAAATTAAACATTATTCTAATTATGCTTTAAAAGCAAAAAAGACACAATCGAAGTGTCTCCAAAAATCAATTTATCTCTTTTTTTAAATAAAAACAACAATAATAGTAAAGGCGAGAATCGTAAGCAAAAGAATAATAGCAAGAAGTGTAATAAGTCTTGCTTTCTCTTTCTCCATAAAGGTCCGAGGATGTATCTTTTGAAAAAGAAAAGTAATTACACCCGCCAAATTGATTCCGATAAGATTAACCAAAAAAAGAAAAAATGCTCCCGTCGCCAATGAAAACTCTCCTATCCCTATCAATAGTCCAGTGACAACAAGGGGTGGAAGCAGTGCTACAGCAACCATAACTCCTGCCAGAGAGGTAAGAGTAGCTGTTGTGTAAGAAAGAACTCCGACGCTTCCAGAGACAAGAGAAACTATAACATCAAAAAGATGAACATCTGTTCGCATTTTAATCTCCGAAGAAATTTCAAAAGGGAAAACTGTTCCCATTAACGAAGAAAAGGCAAGCGCAATCAACACCCCTACAAAAAGAATAAAAAGTGATTTTGCCAGAAGCCTTAAATCCCCAAGAATTGTAGCAAAAGAAAAAGCTACACTAGGGCCAAGAAAGGGCGCTATCACCATTGATCCAACTATCATTGGTACGTTTTCATAAATAACACCAGCCGAAGCAACAAGAACAGAGAAAATAACAAGTGCAACGTAGACCCAATTAAACTCAACATTTTTTGTAATCCCCGTATAAAGCTCTTCTCTGCTTATGCGAGAAACCTTCTCATTGCTATCTTTCTCTTCTAATCTTGGGACAGAGCCTTCTACTGGTAAAATAATGACCCGGAACCCTTCCTTTCCGCCAAAATTTTCTTCGAGAGAATCAAGAATTTTTTCGCTAGACTGTGCTGGAACCAGTGCTCTCGTAATTACTTTCTTATCTCCAATGCTGTCATGCCAAAGCTCATTGATCGAATGATCTTTCAAGATCTGCTCTATTTTTGCTTTTTCACTTGCAAAAACAAAAATTGTGATAAGTCTCAGATTCATTTTTTAAGTTTTCGAAGAAAAATCTTTAAGCTTCATAAGTACGGTGCGCTCAAAGCGTTCGTTCTCCTCCAGCTTATTATAAATATACTTTCGTGAAGATTCCATCGCCGGAATATACACATGCTCTAAGGAGTTCACTCTTCTTCGTGTGCTCTCTATCTCCTCTGCCAGCTTTCTTATTTTCCTCTCCAAAGTAGCATATTTAATAATATCATTATAAAGGTAAGAAGAAAACTCTTTTTTAACAAAAGAAAGTTTTTCGTTGGAAGATTTGGCACTAACAGGAGTATTCTTAATCGCCTCTTCGTTTAATATGGAGTACTCTTTTACCTTTACTCCCATAATATTTGCCTCCTTCTCTGCTAATTCTCCTTTTTCAATGTGAGAAAGAATGTTCTCCGTTTCTTTTTCTCCAAGCTGTATCTGGCCTTCAAAAAAAGAAAAGAAAACTTCCGGCAGTTTTTCATCTAGCCGCTTTTGTAGTTTTTGGATTTCTTCCACATGACTTAGAAATTCTCGAAGAAGACTTTCCATCTTGTGCTTTAAAAGCTTGTGACCTGAGCGTGCAAGTGAAAGCCTTTTTTTAAGACGTAAAAGTTCTTGTCTTGTAGGGCTAATTTTGAGATCCATCTCCTAAAAACTCTTTAATTTCTTCTTCTTTTACTCTTTTTAGCTCTTCCCGGGGAAGGGTTTTTACTAAGTCCCACCCAATATCGAGTGTTTTTTTGATATCTCTATTCTCCTTTTCCCCTTGATTTATAAAACGCTTCTCAAAATCTTCGGCAAACTGAAGATACTTTCTATCTATCTCCGAAAGCGCCCCCTCTCCTAAGATAACTGCCAACTCTCGAACCTCTTGACCTTTTGCATAAGCAGCAAAAAGCTGATTGGATATTCCAGAGTGATCATGGCGCGTTTTACCCTCTCCCACCCCTTTGTTTTTAAGACGAGAAAGGCTGTTTAAAACATCAATGGGCGGAGATATCCCAGATTGCTGAAGGCTACGGGATACAATGATCTGTCCTTCAGTAATATACCCTGTAAGGTCAGGGATCGGATGAGTTTTATCATCTTCGGGCATAGTAAGAATAGGGATTTGAGTTACAGATCCTTCTTTTCCCCTTATAATCCCCGCTCTTTCATAAATACTTGCCAGATCAGTATAAAGATACCCTGGGTACCCCCTTCTTCCTGGAACCTCCTTTCTCGCTGCTGAAATTTCACGTAAAGCTTCGCAGTAATTGGTCATGTCAATAAGAATAACCAGCACGTGCTGATCTTTTTCAAAAGCAAGATATTCTGCAGCAGTAAGGGCAAGACGAGGTAACGTTACCCTCTCAATTACAGGGTCATCAGCGGTATTTATAAAAAGAATAGAGCGTTGCAGAGCTCCTGTTTCACGCAGTTCATTTATAAAATACTGAGACTCTTCAAAAGTAATTCCCATTGCTCCAAAAACAACACTAAAATTACCGTCTATTTTTGCTTGACGAGCAATCTGAGTAGCTATCTTCGAGTGGGGAAGACCAGAAGCAGAAAAAATCGGAAGCTTTTGACCACGAACCAAAGTATTTAATCCGTCAATAGAAGATATTCCTGTCTGCAAGAAATCATCAGGAAATTCTCGGGAATAAGGGTTAATCGGGTTTCCATTAATGTCCATCTCTTTCTTTGCAACTGGCATCGGATGACCGTCCATCGGATTTGCCGCTCCGTCAAAAACTCGTCCAAGCATCTCCTCGCTTACTCCCAAAGTCATTGTTTTTCCTAAAAAACGAACCTCTCCTTCACTTGCATCCATTCCTCTTGTTTCTTCAAACATCTGCACAAGCACTCTTTTCTCTTCTGCTTCAAGTACTCTTCCCCTTCTTATCTCTCCTCCGGGAAGCTCTATTTCTACTAGCTCTTCGTATTTTGGTCTAAAATTTCCCTCTACGAGAACTAATGATCCGGCAATCTCTTTTATTCCTTTAAATTTTACTGACATAATATTTAGCTTTTAATTTCTTTTTCGCTTAAAAATTTTAACCTAGAAAGCTCTTTTATTTCCGGAGTTTGCAAAATTTCATCCATGCTCTTTCCTTCTTCAATACTGTGTATTCCGTCATGATAGTATTCCACGATTTTACCCATCATAAAGTTCTGCTTTTTAAACGAAGAGTATGTGTCAATTTCATCAAATGCATTTTGCATCAGAAAATCTTCTCTAATAATCCGAGCCGTATCCATAATAAGTTTGTCTTTATCCGATAAAGCTTCAAATCCAACAAGGCGTACTATTTCCTCCAACTTTTCCTCTTCGGAAAGAATACGCATTGCTTCCTTTCGGTTTTCCTTAAATTCTACTCCCACTTCTTTGTCAAAGTAATGTTCAAGCTCATCAACATAAAGAGAATAACTGCTAAGCCAGTTTATGGCAGGGAAGTGACGAGCATTCGCTAAGCTATCTTCCAGACTCCAAAAAATCTTTGTCGTACGAAGAGTGTTTTGAGTTACTGGTTCGGAAAGATCTCCTCCAGGAGGAGAAACAGAACCAACAACCGTAAGAGATCCTTCTCTATCTTTAGAGGAGAAGCACTTTACATAACCAGCTCTTTCGTAAAAACTCGCTGTTCTTGATCCTAAATATGCTGGGTAACCCTCTTCTCCGGGCATCTCCTCTAGTCTTGCAGACATCTCTCGGAGAGCTTCTGCCCATCTTGAAGTTGAGTCAGCCATAAGTGCTACACTGTATCCCATGTCGCGGAAATACTCAGCAATAGTGATTCCGGTATAAACAGAAGCTTCACGAGCCGCTACCGGCATGTTTGAAGTGTTAGCGATAAGCACTGTTCTTTCCATTAGTGGTCTTCCTGTGCGAGGATCTTTTAGTTCTGGAAACTCTTTAAGCACGTCTGTCATTTCATTCCCTCTTTCTCCACATCCGACAAAAACTACTATATCAGCATCAGACCATTTAGCTATTTGATGCTGAACAACCGTCTTTCCAGCTCCAAAAGGTCCTGGAACACAAGCCGTTCCTCCTTTCGCTATAGGGAAGAAAGTATCAATCACGCGCTGCCCTGTCGTAAGTGGGACGAATGGTAAGAGTTTCTTATTTGTTGGTCGAGGAGTTCTTATCGGCCAACTTTGTGTCATGTTATAACCTTTTTTGTCAACCTCAAACACTATATCTTTAATTGTAAACTCCCCTTCTTTGATAGAGGTAATCTTGCCTTCTTCTACAGAGGGAGGAATCATTATCTTATGCGATAAAATCTCCGTTTCCTTTACTTCTCCCACTATGTCTCCACCAGAAACATCATCTCCTTCTTTCATTAAAGGAATAAAACGCCACTTCTTTTCAGCGTCAAGAGAAGGAACCTCTATTCCGCGTGTAATGAGGTGTCCTGATTTTTCTTCAATTTTTTGCAAAGGCCTCTCTATTCCGTCAAAAATAGATCCGATAAGGCCGGGACCAAGCGTTACAGAAAGTTGCTTTTTTGTTCTTACTACTGGTTCTCCAGGTCCCACTCCTGCCGTTTCTTCATAAACCTGTATATAGACCTTTTCTCTTCTAATTTCAATAACCTCTCCTACTAGTCCCTCGTCTCCTACACGTACCACTTCGTAAAATTCAGACCCCTCCATGTTCTCCGCAATAACAAGTGGTCCAGAAACTTTGACAATAACTCCTTTTTGTGTTTTTTCCATGATTCTATTTATTCTTTTATGAGTGAAGATATGTCGCTTCCTACAGCGCGTTGTATTTCATTTTTAATGGCATTTCCTCGTGATTTTCTTGTTATCCCTGGCAAAATAACAACTCCATCTTGCCCTTCTGAGAGTAGATCTTCTGTCGTAAATATTAAAGAAAACTCTTCCTTTTTTAGGTGCTCTATCGTAGAAAATATATCTTCTTTAGTAGAAGAAAAGCAAGATGCTCCTAAAAAAGAGAAAGAGAAATAGTATGCTTTTGGCCCAACAAATGCTATTTTTTTCATAAGGCGCGAATCTCTTTAAGTAATTTGTAAATTTTTTCTTGAGGAATCTCCATTTTTTTTGCCTCATAAATAGCACGAACAGTTTTTTCTGCTCTCCACTTTCTCATAAAGTAAGCAAAAATAGGAGCAAGTCCTTCACTTTTTCTTCTCGCCTCTTCTAAAAACTCATTCTCTATAAGAACAAGATTATCTTTTTTGTTTTCAGAAAAAAGTTCTTTTTCATATTTTTCGAGAAAATCAAAAAGAAGCTGGTCTTGTTTTGCGCTCTTTTTCATTTTTTCTATGAAAATTTTTGTCAGAAAATCATCAAGCTCAGCGGGAGTTTTTTTCTGTTTCGCTTCTTCTATCTCTTCCCTGTACTCTTCCTTTAATTTTTCTTCTTTTTTGCCAAAACTATAGTTCCTTCCCTCTATTCCGAAGAAGTCACGCTTAAGAGCGAAGCGTAGATTAAGCATATCTACCGGAAGAAAAAGAAAATCAATTACTTTCTTTTCAAGCCCCATTTTCGTTAGCATTTTATAATTTCCTTCTTTTTCTCTCTCCATAATCTCTTCAAGTGTGCTCTCTGCGGAAAAATAAGATCCGTAATCTGTATCATGCAAAACTTTAAGTGCTCCACCAAGTGTAACACTGCTTATCATTCGCTGAAAATCGTTCTCATCAGCGATATACTTTTCTTTGCTTATCATGTTTGATACGTAGTACAGATATTTCATTTTTCTGAAAAAAGTAGTTTAAGAAAATGATTCTTATCTTCTTCAATTGTCTTGTGGGCTAAGTCTTCAAGAGAAACGCAAACCGTAAAATCCTTTCCCTTTATAACAACTCCTTCCTTAAAACCCATTTCTTTTTCCTCTACCTCCTTTTTAATTTCAACATCTTGAACGATCTCCTGTACTTCTTGCTTCTTCCCTATTGGGGAAAAAACAAAAACATCCTCTTTTCTTAAAAGATCAGTAAACGTTTTAAGCGCTTCAAGGATAATCTGCTTCCTTTTTTCTAAAGGAAGTTGAAGAACTTCCTGAGTAGCAATTTTTTTGACTTCTTCCATTGCTTTCTTTTCTTCTTTTAAGATCCTCATACGCAAAGCAAACTCTTTCTCCTTTCTATACTCTTCGATCATTTTTTCTCTTTCTTGAGAAATCTTCTCTGCAAAATCTTTTTCCTTTCTTGCAATTTCTTCTCTTCTCTTTCTCTCTTCTTCTGCCGTTTTCCTTTCGTGCTCTTCTCGTATTTTGTTTTTTTCCTCTTCGGTCTTTTCTTTAACCGTGGAAATGAGAGTATCTACTGACATAACTAAACCTCAATTATATTAAGAAGCAAAATAGTAAGAAGAAGTGCAATTACAGCATAAGTCTCAACCATTGCTGAAAGAATAATCGCTTTTCCAGCTTCTTCCGCTCTTCTGCCAAGCATCGCTATTCCCGTAACACTCACTCTTCCCTGAAAGATGCTGGACATAAGCCCTACTAATGCAATAGGAAGTGCCGCTAAAAGAATCTGCCAACCCGTGCTAGTGGAAACATTTGCAATTTGACCCCCAAACATCCCTATCTCCTGCATAATTAATATTGCGGTTAAAAAACCGTAAATACCTTGAGTTCCTGGAAGAACTTGTAAAAGAAGTGCTTTACCGAACTTCTCCGGTTCTTCAGAGACAAGTCCAGTTGCTGCCTGCCCAGCTCCACTAAGAGCGAAAGCAGAACCAATGCACGGTAAAGATAGAGCGATAACTGCTCCGGCAATTGCTAAAATTATACCTAACTCCATATTTTTTATACTTTTAATGAATAATCTCTACAAAACGACCTTGTTTGGAAAAGGGTTTCATTGTCTTCCCTCCTCCTTCCATAAATTTGGAGAAAAACTCCACGAACTGTAACCTAGCACTATGAATAAAAGAGCCAAGAGTGCTAATCATTAAATTAAATGTATGACCCACAACAAGCACTACTCCGGCAATTAAAATCCCTATTCCGGCCACAGGAACCATCTCCATGGCAATTCCCGCAACAACATTTACCACCATGGCAATAATTCCAGTAGCAAGACCAAGGGCTAGGAGCCTAGAATATGAAAGAACATCACTAAAATAACCAACAATATTATAAAGAGCTCCAGCTCCGCTGGAAATTCGTAAGAGCGGCTTCTTTTCTTTGGAAAATATTACATTAAGAAGGACCAGTCCTCCTAGTGCCACAAAAAGAAAAATCTGCATTCCACTAATAAGAAACACTGCCATACTTAAAAGAAACACCATAAATCCTCCTTTTTCTCCGAACGCTCTTCTTTTGTCTCCCTGCTTTATATCCCAAGCAGCGCCAATAAGAAGGCCACAAAAAATCTGAATTGCACCGAAAATAGAGACTAAAATAAGTACCTCCATGGGATTAGCGGAAGGGTCAAAAAGACGAAACGGAGCATTAAGGTCTGTTCCAAAGAAGGTTCCCATCGTTAACCCCGCAAAAAGAGTAAAAATACCTCCAACGATAAAAAGATTAAAGAAATTATCTACTCCCTTGTATAGTTTTTTCATAAGAAGCGAAATCCCGATCAGCATAATTCCATACCCAATATCAGACAAAGCAACGCCAAAAGCGAAAACAAAAAAGGGAGCAAGAAGGGGTGCTGGATCTGGCTCATCACTTTTGGGGGCACCATAAACTCCGCTTACAATCCCAAAGCTTTTCATAATTCCGTTATTTTTTAATAATACCGGAGGATTTTCTCCTTCTTCCGAGTTGGTTTTCTGTAAAAGAAATACATTCGTAACTCTTTTTATTACTCTTCGAAGTAACTTGATATCATTTTCTCCAATCCAACCTGTAACACGAAAAAATTTTCTTGTCTTTTCGAACCTTTCTAGTCTTCGAGATTTATCAATTTCCCATTCATAAAAGTCAACAAGTGCTGCCACCTTAGGAAGGTAAGAGATCAAATCTTCAACCCTCTTCTTCTCTTTTTCTTCTTCTCTTACTACTTTTTCTATTTTTTCTTGTGTTTTTTCAATCTCTCTTTCTGGAAGATCGTTCCAAAAAACTTCTTCTTGCTTTGCTTCATATTTTTGTATTTTTTCTTGAAAAAACTCTTCTTTTCCTTTGGGATAAATCAAAGAGAAAACTTTTTCCTTTTCACCGCAGGAAAAAGAAAAAACCTCATTTCCTAGTTCAGAGATGAGATCTTCTCTTTTCCCTTTCTTGATAACGCCAACAAAAACAGAAAAATTTTGTAAAGAGTTCTTGCTTTCTTTTGTAACCGGAATATTCTTAAATTTTTCCAGAATATGCAACTCTTCTCTTAGTTTCATTCTCTCCCCTGCAAGCTTATTCATCCTTTCTTCCGTGCTTGCACACTCTCTAATCACTGCATCAATCTCCGAAGAGCCAGCCATTTCTTGAATTTCCTTATAAGAAAAGTTGTACGGATGAAAGATGAAGCTGTTAATTAAGTTTTTTACAAAACTTTCTTTGGGGAGGTTTCTGGAAAGAAAAGAACGAACAAAATCTACTTTTGCTCGCCTTGCCTCCCATTTGCGCACCTTTTCGTCTTCAACCTCTTCATGGGAAGTGTGTGTAATCTCCATAATCCCTGCTTTTTGCAGTTCTTCTATAAGTCTCTCTGACTCTTCTTGCGGAGCAATAATCTCTATCTTGGTAGTTGAAAGGTTCATTTTATTCTCTTTAACAATTCCTCTTTAAAAAGAGAAGTATTTTTTTTCTTTAAATTTTCTATTTTTTCTAGTTCTTCTTGCAACTGCACTTCAACATCCCTATCAATCTCCTTACAAATAGACTCAACTTCTTCTTTAAGTTTACTGAGCTTCATTTGATATCTTCTTTCCATAGACTCCTCTTCAGATTTTAAAGAGTTCATTCTCTCATTATAATCAGCTCTAAGCTCTTCTCTCAAGCGCTCTATCTCTTTTTCGCTTTTTTCTTCTTCTTTTCTAATTTCTTCTAGTGGGTTCATGTTTTTAAACTCTATTGCATAAAAGAAAGCTCTGCATGGCAAAGCCCCAGCGGATATTATAACACCAAAAAAATAAAATTCAAGCCTTCTTTTGTAGTGCAAACTCCAGTCTTCTTGCTTCTAGGTTTGCCCCCATAAGCTTAATTTTTACTTTGTCACCCAAGGAGTAGCGCTTTTTTCTGCGCATTCCAATGAGAGAATAGGTTTCCTCGTCTAAAACATAGTAATCATCCTCCATGTCGCGAATAGAAATTAATCCTTCCGCTTTTGTCTCAACTTCTCGAACAAAAATACCAAATTTAGTAATTCCTGAAATAATTCCTTGGAAAGTTTCCCCTGTTCTTTCTGCCATATATTGAACTTGCTTGTATGCAATAGAACTTCTTTCAGCGTCAAGCACATCAAGCTCTACAAAAGATATCTCTCTTGCCACCTCTTCATAGTTTGCCGAATTTACCTTCTCTTTCTTTAATCTCTTTTTGACAATCCTGTGCATCAAAAGATCCGCATATCTCCTTATAGGAGAAGTAAAGTGAGTATACTTTTCCATAGCTAATCCGAAGTGCTTTTTATTCTTCGTAGAGTAAACCGCTTTAGACATAGATTGTAAAACCACCGACCTTACTAAAAACTCTTCATCTTTTCCCTTTATTTGCTTAAAGATATTGTTTATCTCATGTGATGTTATCTCTTTTCCTTTCCCCTCTAAACGATGCCCAAAATTAGCTAAGAAGGTACAAAGATTATCAATTGTTTTTTTCTTAGGAGGTTCGTGAACACGATAAAGCGTATTAAAACTAGAAGCAACTTCCCTGTTTGCAAAGATCATAAACTCTTCCACAAGTTTATGTGTAAAAAGATGTTCTTTGCAGTGGATAGAAAGCGGTCTTCCGTCATGATCCAGATGAAAATACAACTCATCCTCTTCAATATCCAGTGCCCCGCTATCAATTCTTTTTTTACGTAATTTTTTAGCTACAGAAGAAAGAAAAGATAGCTCAGAGTAAAAAAGTCCCGCCCCTTTATCAAGTATTTCTTGTGCTTCCTTGTAAGTAAATCTTTTATCGGACACTATTACCGTTTCCCCAAACCAACTTTCTTTAATCCTTCCTTCTTTATCGATTTTAAATATCGCAGAAAAAGCAGCACGCTCTTCTTCCGGACGAAGACTACAAACATCGTTAGAGAGAACATCGGGAAGCATGGGAATAGTGCGATCAACTAAATAGATAGAAAACGCTCTTTTTCGTGCCTCCTTGTCAAGAGCACCGCCTTCTTCTACATAATAGGAAACATCAGCAATATGTATCCCTACTTCATAGGTATCTTCATCGATCTTTTTTACTGAAAGCGCATCATCAAAATCTTTCGCATCCTCTGGATCAATGGTAAAGGTAGGAGTTTTGGTAAAGTCTTTCCTTTCTTCTTTAGAGATCTTCTTTTTTTGAACCTCTCTTGCCTCTTTTTTTACTTCTTTCGGAAAATCAATTGAAAGCCCTTTTTCCAAGACGATAGAAAAGAGTTCCGCATCATTATCTCCCTTTTCCCCGATAACACTTAAGATCTTTCCTTCCGGGTTTTTTTTAGGGTCTTCCCATTTTACAACTTCTACTAACACCTTCTCTTTGTTATTTACTTTACATGCATCGGGAAGAAAAATATCAACATACATCTTTTCATCGTCAGGTCGAAGAAAACAAAATGATCTTCCTTTCTTCTTTTCAATGGTCCCCACAAATCTTGTCTTTTTCCTTTTCAAAATTTCTATTACTTCTCCCTGTAATAACTCTCCTTTTTTGCTTGGAAAAAGAACAACAAGAACTTCATCCTCATGAAGTGCTGTACCCAAGAAAGAGGGATCAATTTTTACATCTCTTTCCGTTTCCTCGCTTTCCACATATCCCGTCCCTCTAGAGGTTATTCTAATTTTTCCTCTGATTGTTTTTGCCATTAAAAAAAGAAAGGAGCAACCCTCTCAGCATTATCATTCCGCAGTATAATACAAGACCTCGTAAAAGAAAACCCCCCGTTTCTGGGGGTGTTCTTTTTTAAACGCGAGTTACATCAGCTGCCTTTGGACCTTTGTCCGAAGATGCAACTTCAAAACTCACTTTGTCTCCTACCTTAAGATCGTCAAAGTTTACATCGACCAGATCGTTAGAGTGGAAGAAAAGATCTTCCTCTCCTTCTCTCTCGATGAAACCAAAACCTCTTTCAGTAAGCGTTTTGATTGTGCCTTCCATTAAATTACAAACGCTAATTTTTTAAATTTGCAGAAACCCGACTCTATTTCCACTTCGCCCCTAAGGATAAACTTAATTTTAATATTTGTCAAGAAAGTTAGAACTAGAAAGGATCCACTTCCCTCCAGTCATCGGGAGGTGGTGGGCGAACACTAACTGTCTGTGTGTTTTCGCAGGATTCAGTTGCACTTGAAACCTCCAGTGTCACTTCCATCCCTCCATCCGTACTAAAAAATACTTTCGGATCTTTAAGAGTAGAGGTTCCAGGACTTCCTCCCTCAAAATTCCAACTTCGAGAAGTAATGATTGTATCATCAGAGCTAGAGAAGTTAACTTCCGTTTCTGCAAAAGGTCTTTCAGGGCTCCAGCTAAATCTGGCATCAGGAGGTTGTCCGGGAGTTGTAATTTCATTACTCTCTACCCAGTCTGACCACCCTCCTGCCTCGTTTCTGGCTCGAACTTCGAACTGATAGGAAATGCCGTAATCAATTCCATCTTCAACACGAAAATCATTAACCCGGCAAACATACTCGCTGCCACCAGGCTGTTCATGGCAACTACTTACACCAACACTAAGAGGCATCCCTCTAAATTGAAACTCACTTGGCACTTTCCCTTCAGG
>PWNV01000021.1 GCA_003557645.1 Candidatus Nealsoniibacteriota bacterium | reverse complement strand
TTTTTTATACGACCTTTAAATTTATAAAACAAACCTTTCTTTCTTGTAAGCATTATATTCTTCCTTATATCACGTGTCAAGCTTTACGTACTTTTCTTTATAATCTTTTCTTGCTATACTGTTTTAAAATATTTGCAAACATATAAAATTGTTGTAAGCTCTAATTAATAAATACATTAACACATGTTAGTTCCTGTAGAAAAATTAGAAAAGGTTTTAATAGAAGGCGGTCACATTCAAAAAATAGATTTTGAAATGGCCAAAGCCACGTCCGAAGAAAAAAAGCAGCCTCTCGATAAAATGCTGATAGAAAAAGGACTGATAAAAGACCAAGTTCTAGGAAAAATAATTGCCAATGAAGCCGGCTATCCTTTTATAAGTTTAAAAAGGGCTAACATAGAAGAAATTACTCCCGAGCTATTAAGCTACATCACTGAAGACGTAGCTTTTTCTCAAAGATCAATTGTTTTTAATAAGGAAGGGGATGTTCTAAATGTCGCTACTAATAATCCAAGCAACTACAGCTTTTTTAAGTTACTAGAAAAAAAGACTGGAAAAAAGATAAAGGTATTTTACGCCACTGACTTTGACCTAGACCAAGCACTAAGAAGATATAAAGGAGATATCCCGGTAGAGATTGCAAGGGTGGTAGAGAACATTCAAAAAAACCCTCAAAAAAGTGAAGAAAGCATTGTAAAGCTGGTTAACTTGATTCTTGATTACGGATACACCACTCTCTCCTCCGATATACATATAGAGCCCTTGGCCAAAATTACAATTGTAAGATACAGGATAGACGGAATTTTGTATAAGGTGATTGAGTTCCCTAAAGAAATACACTCCAGAGTTGTTTCTCGTATTAAAATTTTATCAAGACTGAGAACAGACGAGAGATCTGCAGCTCAAGACGGACGCTTTGATTACGATATTCGAGGAGCAACGATTGATTTTCGTGTTTCCGTGATGCCTACGACCGATGGAGAGAATATTGCCATAAGAGTATTAATGCAAAGAGGGAGAAGATTCGAACTAGAAGACCTCGGTCTTTTGGAGTCCGATCTCAAAAAACTAAAAGCTAACGCAGAAAAACCTTACGGGATGATTGTGGTTTGTGGTCCTACCGGTTCCGGTAAAACCACTACCCTTTACGCGATACTACAACAGATAAACAGAATTGAAACCAACATCATGACTATTGAAGATCCTGTTGAGTATAATATTGAGCGTATTCGCCAAATTCAGGTTAATCCAGCTAAAGACATTACCTTTCCAAAAGGATTAAGATCAATCGTTCGTCAGGACCCCGACGTTATCATGGTCGGTGAAATTCGTGATGAAGAGACAGTTGACATTGCCATTAACTCTGCTATGACAGGTCACTTGGTTCTTTCTACATTACATGCTAATGATGCTGCAACTTCTTTCTCGCGTTTCCTAGAGATGAAAGCAAAACCCTATCTCGTATCCGCATCCGTAAACGCCGCTATTGCACAAAGACTTGTAAGAAAAATATGTGAAGACTGTAAACAAGAGTATTATCTTTCAAAAGATGATTTGCTTTTTCTTGAAGACGAAAAAAGCCTTGCCAACACCATTCGGAGAATCTCAGGAAAGGAGAATCTTGAAGAAATTAGATTCTTTCAAGGAGCAGGATGCAAGTTTTGTAGTAACTCTGGATATGAGGGAAGAACTACAATATTTGAAATCTTGAATGTTACTGAAGAAATTCGCGAACTCATCAGCATAAAGGCACCCATGGATACCATTCGGAAAAAAGCTATTGAGCAAGGAATGACAACCATGATTGACGACGGCATCACTAAGGCCCTAATAGGAAAAATAACCTTTGAAGAAGTAAGAAGATCAGCTAAGGCCTAAGGCTTGTATCTCATGTCAATAAGCACTCAAGAAAAAAAAGATTTCGTCAGAACGTGGCTTCTGCTTATAAGGAGCGGAAAACCTATCAACGAATCGTTTGATATTCTAGCAAGACAAACAAACTCAAAGCCTCTTGCGAAAGTTCTTATGAAAGCAAGAATAAGAACTGAGAAGGGAACTCCTATTTATCAAGTGTTTGAGGATGACCCAAGCTTTGACAAGGCCTTTTCAAGCTTTATAAGAGCAGGGGAAGAGAGCGGTACTTTGACCTCAAACTTAAATCACTTAGTCGAATGGCTCGAAAGAAAACACAAGTTAGAGATGGAGTTAAGTGCTGCTACACTTTATCCAAAAATAATTCTTACTTTTGCACTCGTTCTTGGAAGTGGTCTTACCTATTTTGTTTTACCAAGATTAACGCCAATCTTTTCAGCACTTGACGTAGACCTTCCTCTTATGTCGAGAATTCTTCTTGATATTTCCGAATTCATTCAAAATCACGGCATCACCCTTCTTCTCGGAGTTCTTGGGTTTTTAATTTTCATGTTTCTTTTAAGCAAGGTTGAATTTGTAAAAGAGAAGTATGATCACTTCATTATTAGAGTCCCTTTTATCGGTGACTTTATTCGTGACTATCAACTTACAATCATCTCTCAACTTATCACAACCCTTTTTGGGAGCGGATTAATGGTCACCGACATTATAGACATCACGACTGATTCGGTTTCCAGCAGTGCTTACAGAGACTCCTTAATTCGCATCAAGCAAAGAGTCGTTCAAGGTGACTCTCTCTCTTTGGCGATGGAGGAATATCCAGCCTTATACCCTGGTGTTTTTGTAAGTATTATCACTACTGGAGAAGAAACGGGTGCGTATGTAGACTCCTTTAAATATCTTTCTGATTTTTACTCATCATCAATATCGGAAAGATCCAGCAAGATTCCAGTTGTTATTGAACCTGTTATTCTTATCTTTATCGGTCTTTTTGTGGCCTTTATCGCAAGCGCCGTTATTCTTCCGATATACCAGGTAACCGAAGGTCTTTACTAGTAACTCTTTTAAAAATTGTTTTATGAAAAAGACCACCATCCGTGGTCTTTTTTGTTTTAGCTATTTTGTGCTATAGTACGACTAATCACTATTCAATCTACCTAAATTATGAAAAACGGATTTACTCTTATTGAAGTCCTTGTATATATAGTAGTCTTAGCAATGGCTATCGGCGGTATGACTCTGGTTGCCGTAAACATTTTTGAGATAAGTGCAAGAACAAGTGCAGTTCAGGAAGTTGCCCATAACGGCAGATTTGCAATGCATAAAATTAATTATGAAATTAAAAACGCTAGCTCTATTGTTTCTCCAGAGACTGAGGGAGATACTCTCGAACTCCTTTCTGATGAAGTTTCCGTTGTTTTCCAGGTCATTGAGAACGAGGAAGAAAACGAAAAAAAACTGACGATAGAAAGAGACGGAATAAGCTACGATTTAACAACTTCTCGCGTTCAAATAGACGCACTAAAATTTACTAAACTTTCTGATGACTCTATCAAAGTAGAGATGAACATATCTCACAGCAACCCACAAAACCTTCCAGTACAAGAATTTAGTAACTTTTTTATTGGCTCCTTTAGTAAGAGTGAATAGTTTCTTATTGGATCACCTCTACTCCTTTCGCTTCTGGTGAAGTGGAAAATATTCGAAATCTTTCCCTGTCATCAATGCGCTCTATCATGTAATTATGCTCAGGATCAGGATCTGCAGGGAACTCTCCCATGATATTTTTTTCTAGATCTTCTTTGCAATCACTCACTTTTGCCGGTCCTTCACTAAATGGCGGGATACAGTCCGGATAAAAACCCGTCGTGTCAACTGCGTAAGAATAAACTGCACTCATAATCATTTCCATTTGATTTTTTCTAACCGCATTTCTTGAAGATTTAAATATCTCAAACGGCCAGACCGCATAAACAATAATTAATGCAAGAAAAATAACAAGCCCCCAGTGCACATACTGCTCAACTTTATCCTTGTCTATTTTCATAATGTCTAAAATTGTTTAGTAGCTAAAACCATTCAGGCTCAAAAAGAAAATAAAATATTATTACAGCAGCAGCAACAGCAAGAATAATTATCGGTATTACAATTAGTTTTTGCTTGTGATGCTTCCAATATATCTCTCTTTCCCTGTTTTTTATCTCGTCGGGAAGTAAATTAATTCCTTCTTTAACTGGATCGCTGGAAATAGCTCGAAGAGCAAGTCCTATAGAGTTAGCATAAAGAATTGCTCTGTTGGACAAAATTCCCCCCTTCCTCTTCACTTTCTTTAAGGGGTTACCGACCTCAACTGTTACATCCTCAAATCTTTCTTCAAAATAATTGTCGATTTCGGGAAGCAATGCCACTCCTCCTGCTAATATTATCTTAGTTATGTCTTCTCCTGTTTCTTGCCGATAATACTTTATGGCTTCTCCTACCTCTTCCATCATCTGCTCTGTTGCTTCTTCTAAGACCTCTAAAAGAGAGTTTTCTTTTTTCTGGAAGCCTTTTGCACACATCGTTTTCTCTGCCTCTTCTTTGGAAATAGCAAAATAATCAGCTATCTTAGACTTGAAATAATTTCCACCGTAAGGTATCGCTGTAGATAAATTAATAAAACCACTCTTGTTAAAAATATTAATGGATGTCACCCTTGCTCCGATATCAAGAATCATGGTATTTTCTTCAATCTTTTGGAAATACTCCTCTTTTTCTTTTTTCTTTTTTGAAATCTGATTTTTCACTTCCGGCAGCAATGCTCTTCCAATAGATGAGGCCTCAGCTTCCAAAGCGATAGGGTTTATTCCAGAAGATCTGAGAATGTAAATCTGACCGTCCACGATATCTTTTGCAGCCGCAACAAGAAGAACCTTGATTCTTTTTGTTTTCTTGTCAAAGAATTCAATATAGTTCCAGTATAAATCTTCTATTGGAAGGGGGATTGATTTTTTGATTTCTTCTTTTACTTGTTCATAGAGATCTTTTTTAGATTCAAACTCAAACACTTGGGTATAAGTCTTGTACTCAGGGAGACAGACAATAGCCCGTAAATTAGGTCCCCTCCTTGGATCAAACTTTTGAAACCCTGCCTTCTCGACAGCACTATAATTGCTTCAGAAAGAATTTTCTGGTCTTTAATCTCTCCTGCCTGAACCGCTCCTCTATCAATAATCGATCTTCCGTAAGCTAGAACCGATCCTGTTTTGCTCATATACAAAATTTCAATCGAGTAGTCACTTATATCAACACCGACAATGGGATTAGAGAGAAAGATTCTTTTAAAAATTCCCCGAAAGCTGGAGAAGGGAAGCTTCTTTCTTCCTTTTCCTTTTCCTTTTCTTCCTGCTGGTGCTTGCTTTTCTTCCGCCGTTTTTTCCTTAGATTCTTGTCTCGCCCTCTTTCTTATTTTTTTAATCTCCTGCATCTCTTCTATGGCGATCTTTTTCTCCGTCCTCTGGATATAATCTTCAACTTTGCTATAAAAAGAAATCCTACCAAGGAGTTTGGAAAAAAATCCTGGCTCCTCTTTTGGCTCTGGTAGTTGCTCTTTTATTTCATAAAACATGTCAAGTGCTTTATGAAGTTCATTTTTATTATAATGATCCAGCGCCTCCTTAAATGCCAACTGTATTTCTTCACTCTCCTCTTTTCCTTTCACTCCTTCTTGACTTTGTCTCTTCCTTTGTTCTTTTCTTTTTTTAACTTCTTCTCTTAGCTTGCGTCTTCTTGTCTCTGTTTCTGCTCTTTTTTTCCAGGTTTCTGGGTTCTCCATTTTTCTTCCGTACTTCTCTTGCTCCCTTTTTTCTTTTTCCTCTTCTTCTCTTTGAGCTTTTTTTTCTGCTTTTCTCTCTTCGATTCTTCTTTCCGCTTCTTCAATCATATTTCTTCGCTTTTCAAGCTCTTCTTTCACTGTTTTTTCCGCTTCTTTCTTTTTCTCCTCTTCTTCGGGAGTTAGTTGTCTTCTTTCAAACTCTCTGATCTTGCTTGCCCATCTGTCCAAATTCTCTCTTTGTCTGTCCACCATTATAATAATCTCTCTATCTCTTTCATCTAAGCTGCCTCCTTCTATTAACCTTTCTTTCTTTTTCTCTAATTCCTCTTCCATTCTTTTTTGAAGCTCTATCTGTGAGAGCAGCGCTCGTGTTCTCTCTCCATCGTCAATCACTTCTTTTCTCGGAGCATCAGTAGAAACTCCTTCTGGCCTCGCTCGCTCTTCTAGAGGTGCTGCTGTTGTTTCCCTTCTTACAGTCTCAGGCCTCACCTCCACTTCTTTTATAACAGAAGGCTCTGATGAAGGCGCTGCTGTTTCCCTTATAACTCTCGGAGTAGCCTTTATCTCAGCTTCTCTTCTCTTAAACTCTTCTTCTTGTTTTTGCTTAAGCTCTTTCTCTCTCCTTTTCATTTCTTCTTCATACTTTTTGATAATCTCATCTTTCTGCTTCTCCATCTCTCTTTTCACCGCTTGTATTTTTTCTTTTTGCAAAACATCTTCCATGGCCTCCTTCCTCATTGTAGGCTCTTTCTTGCTTATTTCTTTTTCTTTCTCTTGCAATTTCTCTCGCTCTTTCTTAATCTCTTCTTCTTGTTTTTTTCTAAGCTCTTCTCTTTGTGCTTTTAACTCTTCTTCATGCTTTTTAATAAGTCTTGCTTTTTCTTGCTCTGTTTCAACTTTTTCTATCAAATCGTTTACCTTCTTTTCCAGAACAGTGTTTACTCCTTTTATTTCACCCAAAAGCTCTTTGCTTGTTTGAAGGCAAAGAGAAAACTCTTTATTTTCAAACTGCTCTTTAGCCTTGTTATATTTTATCTGAAACATTCTTTCCTTTTTCTTTCTTTCTCTTTTCCTTTTCTCTTCTTCCTCTTCTTTAATCTTTGAAAGAAGTCTTTTCGCCTTTCTTATTAAAGGATTAATAACCCTCGTTCTTTTAATGAGAGTGGCTTTCTTTTCTTCTTCTTCCAGCTCCTTTACAGTTTCCAAAAGAAGGGAAGTAGCGGCTTTTTTGTCGTCCTTCTTGTACTGCTCATATGCTTTTTCTATCTTTGCTTCTAATTGATTTTTTTGAGACAGCCCCTTCTTTTTTTTAGGAGCATCTTTCTTTTCTTCTTCCTTCGGAGCTTTCTTTTCTTCTTCCTTCGGAGCTTTCTTTTCTTCTTCCTTCGGAGCTGGAACTCTGATCTCTCCTTTTTTTCCTTCTTTTTCCCTTATCTTTTTGAGAAGATCCATCGCTCTCTCAGAAACAGTAGCTCCGCTTAAAAAGCGCTTAATAAATCCTCTTTTTTCTGTTCTCTCTGTTTTTTCAAGTAACTTGTAAAGAACCTTTTTTGCATCAGAAAACTCTCCTTCGTTATAGTAGGCAAGAGCATTCTCTAACATTATAGCTTTCTCTTTTTCTTCTTTTTCTTTTTTCTGTTTCCTCCTCTTCTCATCTATTCTCCTTTCCTCTTCAGTCATCTTTTCTCTTTCCTTCTTAATCTCTTCTTCCGCCTTCTCTTTTAATTCTTTCATGTCAGCCAAAAAAGTTGTTTCCTTTTTAACCTCATCAAAAACATCTTCCTCTTGTGTTGGGCTTTCCAGTGTTTGTATTATCTTTTGAGCTAGAGAAAGAGCCTTGTCGTAATCCGCTCCGTGGAAATAAACGTTGGCCTTACTAGAAAGGTCCTCCATTTTTCTCTTGAGAGAAATCTTTTTCTGCTCTTTTCTTTTTTTCTCCTCCTCTTTTTCCTTTCCTATTTCCTTTTCTCTTTGCCTATCTTCCTCTTCTTCCTTTCTTTTTTCAATCTCCTCTTTTAATTCTCTTGCTTTGTTCTCTAACCTGTTATCAAGTCTTACCTTCTCCATTAATCTTTCTTCGCTATGAAGCTCATCAAAAACCTCATTTATTATATCAAAAGAGGCTGTAATTCTTTTTCTTTGCAAATGACTATTTGCTTTTCTTAGCTTCTCAAAGAGCTCCTCCTTCTTTTCTTCCGCTTTTCTCTCCAGGCTCTTTTCTTCCGCAATCTCTTTTCTTAAATCAGAAATAGCCTCGTCAAACGAAGCTATCTCTTCTTTCTTTTCCTCTAAGAGTTCTTCTTTTGTTTTTATTTTTTGCTTTAGCTCCTCTTCTTTCCTAGTATCTTCAATTTTAGCAAGCTCACTCTCTATTCTCGCCAACTTTTCTTTGGCTTTTTCAATCCTGTCTTCTATCTCCCAAGCCTCTTTCTCCATGCTTCTTCTTTCGTCCTCTACTTTCCACCGTCTTTTCTCGATCTCCCTCATTTTTTCGGGATTCTCCGTAGCCTTTTCTTCCAGCTCAATCTCTCCTTTTCTTTGATCAATCTGCACTATTTTTTTCCTTTTCTCTTCTACCTCTTCTTGCAAGGGCTGCATTTTAAACTTCGTTTCATCTCTCCACGACTCTATCTCACTTTTCTTTTTCAAAAAAACTTCTAATTCCTTCCCTCCTGCTTCTTTTTTAATTCTTTCCAGTTCTTTCTCCTGTTCCTTTTTTTCTTTTTCTTTTCTTTCAATCTCTTTCCTTATCTCTCTAACTCTTTCTTCTGTACTAATTTGTTGATTGTCTTTTGTGGTGATCGCCATTTGCGAGTATTTTTTTAGAATATACTACTCCCTTGTTTATAGCATATAGAAATTATCATTGCAACGCATTTTCTTTCTTTTTCTCGCAGGTTTAATAAAGTATAGTTTTTTATAATAAACTTTGCTATAATTTTCCAAAAGATAATGTTTTACACTATATGAAAAAAGGTTTTACGCTAATAGAGCTCTTGCTCGTTATCGGACTTCTCTCTATGATTTTGACTCTTTCCTTTATGACAACTTTTTCATTGGTGTTTGATACTGCACTAAGAGACCAAACAAGAAATCTAGAATCTGGTCTACGAAAAGCTCAGTCAGTGGCAATAACTGGACGTGGAGGCAGCAGTGCAGGAGTAAAGGTAAAAGAACAAGGGTTTACAATATTCCAAGGAGATTCCTACGAGGGGCGAGTAAAACATTTTGACAGAATAGTTTATTTTCCCGTTACCATGTCGCTAAACGGAGTAACAGAGTTTGTTTTTCAAAAGGAAAGTGGCCTCCCCTTGCTAGCGGAAGAAGCTTTGCTTGAACTTTCTTACGGTGGTGATAGCAAAGAAATTACCGTCAACTTGCAAGGAAAAATTGAAAGCAACTTATGAAAAAAGAAAAAGGATTAATTTTAATCGAGCTCCTCACTGCAATGGCCATTTTTTCAATAGGAGTGGTTGTTGTTTTTGCTCTTTTCACCAGCTCAACCCAAGGAGGTTTAGCGGGCCTAGCAAGAACTAACGCTCACCTTGTCTCTACGGAAATAATAACTGCCGCTAAATCAATAAAGAAAAGTAGCCCCTGGCTCCTTACTCCTGGAAGTTATGAGGTGGGGATAAATAATGAAAAAGAATGGGTTCTTCTTCCTAAAGCGGGCCTTGTCGGCAACTTTCTTTTAACAGAAGATGGTGATGATAAAAGTGACTACGGCAATACATCAATAATGACAAATGTAGGCTTTTCCGATGACAGAAAGGGTCAGCTTTACGGCTCGGCGCGCTTTAATGGAGAAAATAGCATTCTTCGAGTTTACCATGACTACTCTCTGGACGTAACGGGACCACTCACTTTATCTGCTTGGGTTTTAAATATCGGAACGGAGAGTGCAATAATCGCGGGAAGGTATAATAAGGAAACAGAAAACGGAGGATACGCGCTATATAAAGAAGGAAGTAATTATGTCTTTAAAGTTTTTCAGGAAGGAGGAGGTAGTACGAGTGTAACAACTCCTGCAGGTTCTGGGTGGCAACACGTTGCGGGAGTTTTTGACCCAGGTAACAATATCCATATTTTTGTTAATGGTGAAAAGAGAAACTCTTCTTCTGTTAATTTTACATCATTAGACGAAGGTTCCGGAATTGACTTTACTATCGGTTCAGATAGTAGTAATGAAGGAGATAAAGACTTTTGGAGCGGAAGAATTAGCGATGTAAGAATCTATAACCGCTCTTTAACCTCTTCACAGATTGCAGGTCTTTACGGAAATTACGACGTAAAGAGATCGAAGAGTTTAAAGGTTTCAAGTATAGATTCTCTTCTTGCTAGCTGGAGCTTTAACGAGGGTGAAGGTTGCACAGTACACGATAACAGCGAAAACTACAAACACGGAAAGATTGAAAACTGTCAAGACTTATGGACTAATAACAGATTTGAAGATATCGGTGCTTTCGATTTTGACGGAAGTACCTTTTTAGAAATATCAAGTGACCATATTTTTAATTTAAATAACGAGATGTCACTCTCTATATGGTTAAAGTTTCCCGATCCTTTACCGGAAGAGGATATGACTATTTTGCATAAGCGTGCCAGTGTAGTGGATGATTATTCCTTTGCTCTTCTCTTTAACGCAGAAGAGAGGGCTTACGAGTGGGGAGTTTCTACAGGAACAAATGAAATGAGTTCCATAAAAGCACAGGAAAGCACTATCGCTGGAGAGTGGCAACACCTCCTTCTTACTTTTGATGGCTCTGAAAGGAAGATATATATAAACGGCAACGAAATACTAAACACTACGTCTTCTAGTATTGCAAATCCAGGGAGTGATAGCAGTATCTTTATCGCTCAAGATGCTGGAGGTAGCAATAATTTTACGGGAACAATTGATGACGTTAGACTTTATAGCAAAGTCTTAAATAAAAAGGAGAGATTGAAGATATTTTTGAGCGATGTCAATTTTTTTCTAAAGTAAATATAATTTCTCTATTTTGTTTATCTCTTTTTCTTAGCTCTCTTCTCTGAGAGGAAGGGTGTTTTTCACTTTTTTATCGCTCTTTTCCAATTTTTTTATTGTCAAGAATAATCAAAAAAACAAATGTTTTTATCTTTAAAATTTATTCGTTTCGCAAGCATCGCACACTGGAATACCGATCATTATTATTACACCCTCTACGAACATCCGAACTATCGTCGTCAATTTGGCGCTCAAGAGCTGCCCCTGCACCACAACCACTCGAAGTCCACCATCTGGCCGTCGTGCCAAGGTCAAGTGATGCGCTCCAGTTACCTTCATAAGCATCACGCCATCCGCTGGGCAAAGCATTAAAGCCAGAATCCCCACAAGGACTCGAATCGCACCAATCATAATCAAAATCTTTCAATAAGTCTCCTGCAGGCGAGCCTCTGTAACCTGTTTCATTGGATTCTTCATTCGACATTCCAAGTTCTCTCTCTAATAATTTCCAGTCATTGTCTGAGGGTAGTCTCCACCCTTCAGGGCAAATCCCCATTGCAGCATCCCAAGTATAAAGACGTCCATAGGTATCACAATTACTCGAATCACTTTCATAACAAAAACTTTCTCCAAACGAAAGTCCGCTAGAAGAGTTCATATTTTCTTGTATCCAGCACTGATTTCCTATCTCTA
>PWNV01000011.1 GCA_003557645.1 Candidatus Nealsoniibacteriota bacterium | reverse complement strand
CTCTTCTTCTTTAGAAGGTTCCTTCTCCTCTTCTTTGGTAGGTTCTTCTACCTTTTCTTCTTTCTCTTCGGAAAGCTCTTCCTTAGAAACAGAATCCTCCTTGGTAGGTTCTTCTCCCTTTTCCTCTTTTTTCATTGTACCACCAACCAAAATCTTTTTATCCACTATAATCCCTCTTTTAACCAAGAGATTGTGCACCACATCAGAAGGTTGAGCTCCTTTCTTCATCCAATCCAAAACTCTCTCTCCCTTAATACTACACTCCTTAGTAACTGGATTATAGTAACCAACATCTTCCACAAATCTTCCACTTGCTGGAGGATTGTTCTTATCAGTAACCACAATTTTGTAAAAAGGTTGTCTTTTTCTGCCGGTACGAAAAAATCTTATTCTTAACATAATTTTTTAATTCTCATTTATAAACTTTTCTTTTTAATTTTTACCCACTTTTTCGTCTCAAGAGCATCTTTTGCAGCCTTTTCCTCCGCTTCTTTTTTAGAAAGTCCCTCACCTTCTCCAATAAGCTCTTCTTCTACGTGCACCCCCATGAGAAAGTGTCTTTCATGATCTGGTCCCTTTTCCTCTAAAACTTTGTAAGAAGGGGTTACTCCGACCTCTTCCTGAACTCTTTCTTGAAGTTCAGATTTCGGATCTTTGTAAAGCTCTAGCTCTAGAATTCTCGGTAATTTACTGATTAAAAATTCCTCTATAAACTTCCTAACCTCATCGTATCCCTGGTCAAGATAAAGTGCTCCTATGAAAGCTTCAAATGTATCCGCCAAGATATATAGCCTTGCCTTTCCGTTTCCCCTTCTTTCTCCCTTAGAAAGAAGAAGGTAGTCATAAAAATTCAGCTCTTCCGCTGTTTCGCCAATCACTTTAGAATTAACTAGAGCAGCTCTCCAGTTAGTAAGCTCGCCCTCGCTGCGATCCGGATAATTTGTATAAAGATATTTTGTTACAACAAGCTCCAAAACAGCATCCCCCAAAAACTCTAATCTCTCGTTCTGTCCAAGATAGAAATCTTGGTTTTCGTTTAGATAAGATCTGTGACAAAAAGATTGAATTAAGAGGTCCTTGTTTTCAAAACTCACTCCTATCTTCTTTTCCAGCTCAGTAAACTTTTCCATCATCTTTAATCCTTGTTAACATTTTCCTCTTGAAGCTCCTTGTAAACTGTTCCCAACACTCCATTTATGAACTTTCCCGAACTACTGCCTCCAAAGCACTTTGCTAACTCAATTGCTTCGTTAATCGCAACTTTAGGAGGCACCTCTTTTTCTTCTCCATAAATTAACTCATAAAGACCAATACGAAGAACATTTTTATCTATGATGGTAATCTTTTCAATCGGCCAGTCTGGTGCAGCCGCAATAATTACCTTATCAAGTTCTGCCATATTATCTATCACTCCTTCGGCAAGTGAAAAAGCAAAATCTTTTTCCTTGTTCTTTTTCCCAAACTCTTCCATATTTCTTTCTAAAATATCTTTCCATTCCTTTTTCCTGTCCACAAAAAAATCCCACTCATAAAGGGTTTGAAGAACAATTGATCGTGCCAAGTGCCTAGAAGACATGTAATCTTATCTTTTTTATTTGGACAAACCTTCCATTGAAAGGGATTTATTTTTCTTCTCCTCCCCTTCTGCCTTCTCCTTCTTTTTCTCTTTCTCTTTCTCTTTTTTTAAAACATCTATCACCTCTTTTCCTTTGTAAAACCCGCACGACTTGCAAACAGTGTGCATTATCTTTTTATCTTTGCACTGTGGACATTCTGTAAGCGCTGGTTTCTCTAAATGAATATGCATTCTTCGCTTATTTCTCCTTGATTTTGTAGTTCTTTTTTTCGGTACTGCCATAAATTAAAATTTAATAAGTAATACCGCATGATAACAAAAAAAAGAAAAATAATCAAGGCCATCTCCCTCTAAGAAAAACGAAACGATTTACGATGAAGAGGGCAAGCTCCGTGTTTTTTTATCATTTTTTTGTGATGCTTGGTCCCGTACCCTTTGTGCATGTCAAAGTTATAACATGGATATTTCTTATGATATTTTTGCATCAGCCTGTCTCTTTCTACTTTTGCAATAATTGAAGCAGCAGAGCACTCTAAAATCTTCTCATCCGCTTTTACTATTGATTTTTGATCAAGCGGAACATTTAACTTAAAATTGCCATCTATTATAATCACAGAGTTTTCACAAGAAATCTTTGCTAAAGCTTTTTTCATGGCCAGCTTGGTTGCCTCCAGGATATTGATTTTATCTATTATCTTTTCAGAAACAACACCTATCCCCCACTCCAAAGAATCAAACTGCATAATCATTCGGTAAGCCTCTTCTCTTTTTTTCTCTGAGTACTTTTTGCTATCTTTTAACTCAATTCCAGGTATTTTTTTAAAAGAAACTGCCACTGCCACCACTGGTCCAGCCAGTGGCCCTCTTCCTGCCTCGTCTAGTCCAATTATTTTTACCGCCTTTTCTTTTTCCTTCATATCTTATAGAATAACGACAAATCCTTTTTATTACCAGAGACAAATGACAAAAAAAACAAATTTTACCCATTTACACGTACATTCGCACTACAGCATCCTAGATGGTCTTCCAAAGATTAATGAGCTTTTAGACGATGTTCAAAAAAAAGGCATGGATGCGATAGCGCTTACTGATCACGGAGCACTTTATGGTGCCGTAGAGTTTTACAAGGAGGCAAAAAAGAGAAACATTAAGCCCATTATCGGATCAGAGATCTACATGGCACCAGGCAGCTTAAGTAGCAAAGATTCAAAAGAAGATAGTAAGTCTTACCACTTAGTTCTTCTTGTAAAAAATGATACTGGATATCAAAACTTAGTAAAAATTATTACCAAAGCCCATCTTGACGGCTTTTATTACAAACCTCGTATAGATGAGGAATTTCTTAAAACCCACGCTGAGGGCCTTATCGCTCTTTCCGCTTGCTTGAAAGGGAAAATTCCTCGATATATTCTTTCTGGTAAAAGAGATCAGGCTAAATAGTTAGCGCTTTACTACGAAACCCTCTTTGGTAAAGAAGGTTTTTATTTGGAAATTCAGCACCACCCAAACATTGAGGAGCAAAAAAAGGTAAATGATGAAATAATCAAAATTTCTAAAGAAACCGGAATACCAGTTGTTGCTACCTGCGACTCTCACTACCTATACCCCGAAGACGCCGAAACACAAGACATTTTAATGTCAATTAATACCGGGTCAGATATTAATAACCCAAACCGCCTTACCATGATCGGAGATGATTTTTCTCTTCGACCACCAGAAGAAATGAAAGAGCTATTTAAAGAAACACCAGAAGCTCTTGAAAATACGGAAAAAGTTAAAGAACTTTGCAATTTTGAATTTACTTTAGGAAAAACCATTCTTCCGCAGTTCCCCCTCCCTAAAGATAGAACTCCAGACGATGAATTGAGAGAACTGTGTAACAAAGGAATCGCTAAAAGATATCCCAAAAAAGATCCACAAATAGAGAAGCGCCTCGAAGAAGAGATGAAAGTCATCACGGACGCGAAACTCTCTTCTTATTTTTTAATTGTGCAAGATTTTGTGAACTGGGCCAAAGAAAACCGAATTGTTGTCGGGCCAGGACGAGGAAGTGCAGGAGGATCAATTGTTGCCTACCTCCTTGGAATAACTAACATAGATCCTCTACACTACGACCTTATCTTCGAGAGATTTCTTAATCCTGGAAGAGCAAAAGTTTCTCTTCCTGATATTGATTTAGATTTTGCCGACAGAAGAAGAGATGAGGTCATCGGGTATATCGCTCAAAAATATGGCAAGGACAGGGTTTCTCAGATCATAACTTTCGGAACCATGGCAGCAAGAGCGGCGATTCGCGACACCGGAAGAGCTCTCGGATATTCTTACTCTTACTGTGATAAAATGGCTAAAATGATTCCTTTTGGATCAACGTTACAAGAAACTAGAGAAACCAGTGCCGAATTTAGACAAGTTTATAACACTGACAAGGACGCAAAGCGCCTCATTAACCATGCAGAGAGATTGGAAGGAGTAATAAGACATGCTTCTACTCATGCCTGTGGTGCAGTAATTTCCGACGAACCACTTTCAGATGTTGTTCCTTTGCAACACCCAACTCAAAACGAAGAAACTGTGGTTACTCAGTATGAAATGAACTCGGTAGAAGATATTGGCCTTTTAAAGATGGATCTCTTAGGCCTTAAAAACTTAACCATTATTGAAGACACTTTGAAAAAAATATATGTCTTACACGGAAAAGAGTTGGATATAGAAAATTTACCACTAGACGACAAGAAGTCCTTTGCTCTCTTAAAAGAAGGGCAGACAGTCGGTGTCTTTCAGCTTGAATCAGGAGGTATGCAAAGATACTTAAAGCAACTTCAACCTTCCAATATTGAAGAAGTTATTGCTATGGTCTCTCTGTATCGCCCTGGACCGATGAAATTTATACCCGAATACATAAGCAGAAAGCAAGGCGAAAAAGAGATAACTTATCTGCACCCAAAATTAAAACCTATTCTAGAGCCAACGTACGGAGTTTGTGTATATCAAGAGCAAGTGATGAGAATTGCTCGTGATCTTGCTGGGTATACCTTAACCGAGGCAGATGTTCTGCGCAAGGCTATAGGAAAAAAAATTCAAAAACTTTTACAGGGGGAGAGAAAGAAATTTATTAAAGGGATAGAAGATGGTGGAATAGAAAAAGAGGTTGGCGAAAAGTTATGGAGCTGGATAGAACCCTTTGCTCAGTACTCTTTTAACAAGAGTCACGCTGCAGCGTACGCACAGGTGGCATACCAAACAGCATATCTGAAAGCACACTATCCAAAAGAGTTTATGTCTTCTCTTCTTACCGCTGACCAGAAAGATACGGAACGAGTTGGTTTTATTATAAATGATTGCAATAAAATAGGTATTGAGGTCCTTCCGCCAGACATCAATGAAAGTTTTATTGGTTTTAGTGTTATTCCTGAAAAACCTCAGATAAGATTTGGTCTTTCTGCCATAAAGAACGTTGGTAAAAATCTTGTCGAAGCGGTGGTGGAGGAAAGAAAGAAAAACGGTCTTTACGCTTCACTTGACGATTTCTTATCACGAGTTGAATCTAGAGCTTTAAATCGAAAATCACTAGAAAGTATGGTGAAGGCTGGTGTCTTTGATAGATTTAAGGAAAGAAATGAGCTTCTTCACAATATGGACCTCATTCTTGAATACATTCGTGAAAAAAGAACTGGCAAAAGCAATGGTCAAGCAGGTCTTTTTGACATGCAGAAGGCTCCTGATTTAAAACTAGAGAAAGCTCCTCCCTTAGAGGACATCAAAAGACTTAAGTGGGAAAAAGAGCTTCTTGGACTTTTTATCACTGGTCACCCGCTCGAACATTTACAGGAAAAAGTTAAAAACGGAGGAACAACGATTAAGGATGCAAAAAGACAAGCGTCTGATACACGGGTTCGTATTGGCGTTATCATTTCTAATATAAAAAAAATAACAACAAAATCGGGAGAAGCGATGCTCTTCGTTCAGGTTGAAGATTTGAAAGACACCATAGAAATCATCGTGTTCCCTCGAAGTCTTAATGAAAACGGCTCGCTTTTTGAAGAGGGAAAACCTGTTTTTATCTCAGGTAAAGTTACGCACCGTGACGATCAACCGAAAATAATTTGTGAGAAAGCCGAAAAAATAGTTTGACTTTTGTAAAATATATTTTAAAATCTTAATGCATGTACAAACAAACAAACACGACCTCTTTCTAAGGGAGAGTGAAGTCCTCGCTCTTTACTCTCTTGCATGGAAAGAGGTTTTTTAATTATATGTCACAAATAGAAAAAATTAGACACTCCCTGTCCCATGTAATGGCTCAGGCTGTAAAAGAACTATATCCCGAGGCTCTTCTTGGAATGGGTCCTGCCATCGAAAACGGATTTTACTACGACTTTGACAATGCAAATTTTAAAGAAGAAGACCTAGCAAGAATTGAAAATAAAATGAGGGAAATAATGAAGAAAGATTTTTCCTTTGAGAAAAGAGAGGTTGTTAAAGAAAAAGCAAAAGAAATATTTAAAAACAATCCCTATAAGCTAGAGCTTCTCGACGATATCGAAAAAGATAACGTCTCGCTCTACCAAAGTGGAAATTTTGTTGATCTGTGCGAAGGCCCCCACGTGCAAAATTCCAAAGAAATTCCAGTTGACTCTTTTAAGCTAGAAAGGATCGCTGGTGCCTATTTTAAGGGCGAAGAAACGAGACCCATGCTAAAACGAATATACGGATTAGCTTTTGAGACAAAAAATGATTTAGAAACTTATCTTTCAAACAAAAGAGAAAATGAAAAAAGAGACCACCGAAAACTGGGAGCACAACTTGACCTTTTTTGCTTCTCCGATATTGTGGGTTCTGGTTTTCCCCTTTTTACTCCAAGAGGAACTATTGTTATCAACGAATTAAAAAAGAAAATTGAAGATATTTGTGAAAACTACGGCTTCCAAAGAGTTCTTACTCCTCACCTTGCAAAAATTGATCTTTACGAAAAATCTGGTCATGCAAAAAAGTTTTCTGAAGAGCTTTTTCATGTAACCTCACCGCAAAATCATAACTTTGTAATGCGCCCTGTCCTTTGTCCTCACCAAACACAAATATATGCATCAAAAATAAGAAGCTATCGGGATCTCCCTATTCGCTATATGGAATCAGAAAAAATGTATCGAGCAGAAAAGCCCGGTGAAGTAAGGGGGCTAAGTAGGGTTTATGGAATAACAATAGAAGATGGCCACTCTTTTTGTCGAGTTGATCAGGTCAAGGACGAGATTAAAGGAATGGTCTCCATAGTAAAAGATTTTTACGGTTTGTTTGATCTTTGGGGTAATCATCAAACCTATCTTTCCGTTCGCGACTATGCTCATCCGGAAAAATATATTGGAGAGAAGAAGGACTGGGATCTATGTGAAGAAATACTTGAAGAGGTCGCTAAAGAGATGAAGCTTGATGCAAAAAAACAAGAAGGAGAAGCTGCAATATACGGACCAAAGCTTGATTTTATGTTTAAAGATGCTCTTGGAAACGAAATTCAGATCCCAACCGTGCAAATTGATTTTGCAACACCTAAGAGATTTAATCTTGCTTATATCGACAAGAACGGAAAAGAGCAACATCCGATTATAGTTCATCGAGCAGTGCTTGGTTCCTACGAAAGATTTATCGCTCTTTTACTCGAGCACTACAATGGAAACCTTCCTTTCTGGCTTGCTCCAGAGCAAGTAAGAATTATCCCTGTTTCGGATAAATTCATGGATTACGCAGAAGAAATTTTTGAAGAAACAAAGAAAGAGAAAATAAGAGCTTACCTAGACAAGGACAGCGACACCCTCTCAAAGAAAATTAGAAACGGGGAAACTCAAAAAATCCCTTATCTTCTAATAGTGGGAGAAAAAGAAAAGAACGAAAAAAAAGTAAATGTGCGCTGTAGAGAAAAAAAGCAAGAAATGATTACAACTGAAGAATTTGTAAAGAAGCTAAAAGAAGAGGCGTATTCCTAAGTATTTTTAAAGAAAAATTGAATGAAATATCATATCATTACTTTTGGGTGTCAGATGAATAGAAGTGACAGTCAACGGATTTCCACATATCTGGAAGAGAACGGGTATGAGGAAGCACCCAAGGAAGAGGCAGATCTTGTTGTAATAAATGCCTGCAGTATAAGACGATCAGCAACCAACCGTATTCACGGAAAGATTAATAGGATAAATAGCCGAGAGATAAAACCAACAACAATTCTTACTGGATGTGTTTTAAAGAAAGACAAAATAAAGTTTAGACACCTCTTTGATCATGTTTTAAGAATTGAAGATCTCACAAAGTGGCCTCTCTTCGAAGCTAAGGGAAAAAACTACTTTAAAGTTACCCCCAAACTCGAGGGCATCTCTGCTTTTGTTCCTATCATGACGGGATGTAATAATTTTTGCACTTATTGTGTTGTTCCCTATACGAGAGGAAAAGAAGTATCAAGACCAGCAGAAGATATTATAAAAGAAGCAGAACAAGCAGTTACAAGTGGACATAAAGAACTGTGGCTTCTCGGTCAAAATGTCAACTCTTATAAAGGAGAAATGAGCTTTGCTGATCTTTTACGAAAAATAAATCAAATAAAAGGAGATTTTTGGATACGCTTTGTAAGTTCTCATCCAAAGGATTTTTCTGATGATCTTATTAAAGCAATGACTGAATGTAGAAAAGTTGTTAAGTCACTAAATTTGCCCGTTCAATCAGGTGACAATGAAATCTTACAGAAGATGAACCGCCCCTACACAAGAGAGGATTACAAGGGTCTGGTGATGAAAATAAAAAAGGCTATGCCAGAAATAGAGCTTTCCACGGATGTGATAGTCGGATTTCCTGGAGAGAAGGAGAGGCATTTCCATAATACTGTAGAGCTTTTTAGAGAAATACAGTTCGATATGGCATATATATCTTGTTATTCTTCTCGACCTCAAACCGCTGCATACGCCATGAAAGAAACTGTCTCTGACAAAGAAAAGAAAAGAAGGGAGAGAGTATTAACAGAAATACTCAAAGAAATAACATTAGAAAAAAATAAAAAATATATCGGAAAAGATGTAAGGGTATTAGCCTTAAAAATAAACAAAAACGGAAAAATACAAGGTAAAACTGCTAAAAATAAAACTGTGATTTTTGAAGGGCCAAAAAAAATAACTGGAACCTTTGTAAAAATCAAAATAAATCAAGTCTCTCCATGGACTCTAAAGGGAAAAATCTTATCAAAATAATAATTATCTTAGGCCCAACGGCCTCCGGAAAAAGCGGTCTTGCAGTTTCTCTTGCAAAAAAGTTCAATGGTGAGGTTATCTCGGCAGACTCAAGACAAGTATATCGAGGAATGGATATCGGAACTGGTAAGATTACAGAAGAAGAGATGGAAGGAGTTCCTCACCACCTCCTCGACGTTGCCAGCCCAAAAAGAAATTTTACCGTTACACGATTTCAAGCTATCGCTGAAAAAGCGATAAAAAAAATAGATCGAGCGGATAAGATACCTTTCGTCTGTGGAGGAACCGCTTTTTACATTAAAGTTCTATCGGAAGGAATAACTGTTCCTGACGTTTCTCCTGACTGGAGGTTGAGAAAAGAATTAGAGAAAGAGTCTTCTGATAAATTATACGAGAAACTTAAAAAACTAGACCCTAGAAGAGCAAAAACTATCGATAGTAAAAACAAAAGGAGACTTGTTCGTGCAATTGAAGTTATAAGTAAAACTGGTAAATCTGTTCCCGTAATTAAAAAAACTTCGAAATATAATCCCCTCTTAATAGGAACAAATATCTCTCAAAAAGAACTAGATAAGAAGATAAAGAAAAGACTCCTTGTAAGGATTGACCAAGGAATGATTGAAGAAGTTAAAAGCCTCAAAGAGGCCGGTCTATCCTGGAAAAGAATTAATAGTTTTGGCCTTGAGTACAAGTGGTGTGTGAAATATTTACAAAATGAAGTTAGTTATCAAGAATTTATCGAACATTTGTTTATAGATATTCGAAGATTTAGCAAAAAACAAATGCAATGGTGGAAAGATGATAAAAGAATAAAATGGGTAAAAAATTCTAACGAAGCCAGTAATATCGTCAAGAACTTCTTGAAATAAGTTTCTAATCTATTATCTTTTTTATTTCATCAAGGGCCTTTTCTGGGTCTAATCTACCCTTTGTTTTGGCCATCACCTTTCCAACTAGAAACTGCAAAGCCTCTTTTTTGCCCTCTTTATAATCAATCACTGCTCCGCTGTTTTCCTCTATTACTTCTTTAATAAGACTTTTAGCCTCCTCGGTATTTTTAATTTGAGATAAGCCCTTTTCTTCAATTATTTGTGAGGGATCCCCTCCTGTTTCGTGCATCTCCTTTAAAAGATCTTTAGCCATTTTACTAGATATCTCTTTCTTATAAACTAACATTATAAGCTCTGCAAAGTTTTCTGAGGTAATAAGCGTGTCCTTGGCTGTCTTTTCCTTTATTAGGCCAAGAAAGTCCGTTAAAAGATAATTAACAACAAGACGAGTCAATTGATTCTTCTCTCTTTTTTGTACTTTGCTTTTTTCATCCCATTCTTTGGTCCAGTTCAGAGTCTCACTCATAATTCGTTCAAAATAATCCGCCAGATCCCTATCAGCGATAAACACCTCCATCTCTTTTTCCTCTTCTATGCCGTACTCGTTCTTAAAGCGTTCTCTTTTTTTCTGAGGAAGCTCCGTCTTTAGTTTGATGTTTTGCTTATTAAAAGGAGGATCATTCAGATACATTGGTGGAAGGTCTGGTTCTGGAAAATAACGATAATCAAACGCCTCTTCCTTTTCTCTCTGCGCAAAGGTTTCCTCTTTCTTTTCATTCCAGCCCCTGGTTTCCATCAATACATGCTTCCCGTTTTCTAAAATACCGCTCTGTCTTTTAATTTCATAGTCCACCGCTCTTTGTACAGCACGAAATGAATTCAAATTTTTAATTTCTACTTTCGTCCCCAATCTTCCTTCCATGTGGGAAATCGAAATATTCACTTCCACCCTCATCTGCCCTTCTTGCATATTTGCGTCTGATATTTCCAAGTAACGAAAAATAAGCTGCAATTCTTCAGCAAACTTGTAAGCCTCGTAACCGGAGCGAATATCAGGCTCTGTTACAAGCTCCATCAAGGGGATTCCTGCACGATTAAAATCTACTAGAGAAGACTGTTCTTTTTCGTCATGAAAAAGCTTTCCGGTGTCTTCTTCTAAATGGATACGCTTAATACGAACTCTTTTCCCTTTAATGTCCAAAAACCCTTCATAACAAAGGGGTCGTCTGTCTTGTGATATCTGATAACCTTTCGGTAGGTCGGGATAAAAATAATTCTTTCGATCAAATCGAGAAACATCTCTTAGCTCACAATCAAGAGCCATGCCCACTTCTAGCACCTTCTTTACGGCCTCCTCGTTTATTACTGGAAGTGTCCCTGGATGGCCCAAGCAAACAGGGCAAATATTGATGTTCGGTTCTTTAACAGATGATCTGTTCGGACAAGAACAAAACATCTTTGACTCTGTTTTGAGTTGAGTGTGTATCTCCAGTCCGATTACCGGCTTATACATTGCCTTCTTCTTTAATAATTTCAACTCCCGAACTTGTTCCAATAATATCTGCTCCTACCTCAACCATGTACTTTGCTTGCTCGTAGTTTCTAATATTTCCCGAAGCTTTAATTAAAAGACCAGGAGCGTGCTCTTTCATCAATTTTAAATGATAAGCCTTTTCCTCTACCTCCCTCTCCTCTAAGGGATCTTTAAAGGTTGCTGTCTTAACACAAATCGCTCCTGCGTTTTTTACGATTTCGGAAGCCTTCTTTATCTCGTTATCGGTTAAGTATCCAGAGCCGATAATTACTTTTGTGGGTAAGATAAGGCATATTGGAGTTAAATCTTCCATTATTTTATCATAGCGCTCGTGCTTTAAATCAACAATATTTATCACTATATCCAACTCATTCGCTCCATCTTCTTTTGCTTTATTGCAAACCCTTACTCTCTCTTCATGAGATCCAAGCCCCATCGGAGGATCAATAAGAACTACAACTTTTACAGAGCTTCCTTTAAGTTCCTCAGCAGCCAACTTTACCCATTCTGGATTGATACAAACCCCGTGAAAATGATTTTCTCTCGCCTCCTGACAAAGCTCTTTAATATCATCAACAGTTGCATCTTTCCTTATGTTAGTGTGATCAATAGTTTTTGCAATACTCATAAAATAATTTAATTAAGCTAATAATATTTCAATGATAACACAAACTGCGCCCTTAATCAATTTCTGTTTATCTTTTTCGTTCTAGGATTTGAAAATTTAAAAGATTGTTATCACCTTTTTTTTCGCTTGAAACTACCCAATCAGATTTATTAAATTTTGGAAAATAAACATCTCCTTCAAATTCTTTGTCAATCATGGTTAAGTAGATTCTATTTGCAATTTCTAAAAACTGCTTATAAACAGAAGCCCCTCCTGCGACCATCACTTCTCCTTCCGTCTTAGCTAAGGCGCTTTCAATAGAGTCAGCCACCTGAACCTTACCATCGCCTAGATCACCACTTTTGGACAAGACTATGACTTTCCTTCCTGGAAGACTTTTTCCGATCGACCTGTAAGTCCTATCACCCATAATAACGAACTTCCCCATTGTTTTTTCTTTAAAATATTGCAGATCCTCAGAAAAACTCCACGGCAACTCATTCCCTTTTCCAATAAGGCCTCTGTTGTCAGTCGCTACTATAATTGAGATCTTTTTTTGAGTCATTATATTGATAATACTCTCTCTCCGTGATATTATAGCAAAAGCTTTTATATCTAACAATTTTAAAAAAATGAAACCAATAGAACAACGCATCCCTGACAGTCAATATCAAGACGTTTTAAAAAAAATAATGAAAGAGGGGCGTGAAGTGATGCCGATTCACGGAGAAAAAACAAAAATGATTGTCGGTGCTCAGTTAAAATATGATATAAGCAACGGCTTTCCTGTAATAACCGAAAGAGATCTCTCTGGCCCTTTTTTTGAGGGCGCCATCGCCGAACACATCGCCTTTCTTAATGGAGGAAGGACACAAGAAGAGTTAGAGAGTTTTGGTTGTAAGTGGTGGCACCGTTGGGTTACAAAAGAAAAGTGCGCAAACTTCAATCTTCCCGAAGGAGACCTTGGAGATGGCTCGTACGGAGCCGCTTGGGCATCCTTCCCCACAAAAGAAGGATCACCTTTTAATCAGATAAAAGAAGTGATAACTCAATTGAAAGAAAGGCCCTATCTTAGAACTCATTTTATCTCACCATGGATTCCTCAATACACAATTCAACACAAAAACAGAACAAGAAGAGTTGTGGTTGCTCCTTGTCATGGATGGATCCATATATTGGCCTTTCCAGAAACCAAAGAGATATCAATACATCATTTTCAAAGAAGCGCCGACTTCCCTGTTGGAGTTCCCTTTAATATTATTCAGTACGCTGCTTTTGGCCTCATGGTTTCTCATATTATCGGTTACAGCTTTAAGGATATTACTTATACTTTTTCTGACACCCATATTTATGAAAGCCAATTTGAAAAAGCAGAAGAACTGATCTCAAGAAAACCAAGGGTATTTCCCACAGTCGAGATAGATAGATCAATAAACAATATATTTGATTTTCGAGTTAATCACTTCACTTTAAAGGATTATGATCCGCACCCGAAAATGGGAATACCAACTCCGGTATAAAATATATGGAAAAAAAATTTGTCAATTTAAAAAACGCAAATCGTCCAAACGATAAGAGTAAAAACTATGAGAAAGTCATTGATAGAATAGAAAAAGAGGGCGTCTGTCCTTTCTGCCCTGAACACTTGTCAAATTATCACAAAAACCCGATAATCGCAGAAAATTTTTCTTGGATCGCGACAGAAAATATGTATCCCTACGATGGAGCAAAGTTTCATTTTCTTTTTATCCACAAAAAACATGTATCCACAATAGAAGAACTAAGCGCAAAGGGGTGGGCGGATTTACAAGAACTAATATCAACAATAATTAAAGAATTTAATATTGATGGTGGTTCGGTTTTTGTGAGATTTGGTAATAGCAACACTGGAGCTACAGTCACACACCTCCACTTTCACCTAGTAGTCTCTAAGGGTAATCAGGGCTCTCCTATTCTAGCTCGAATTGGATAGACTTTTAATCCTCTCTTACTCTTACGATTTTAACTCCAAAAGACTTCAAAATATCTTCTGCATCTAGCAGAGAGTATCCTTCGCTATAATAGACTTCTTTTATGCCCGCTACGGCAATAGATTTAGCGCAAGAAGGGCAAGGAAATGTCGTAACGTAAATAGATGCTCCGTCAATTTTCATTCCATTTTTTGCTGCAACAGCAATAAGTCCAGCCTCAGCATGAATAAACTTGGAAAGCTCATACGACTCACCGTGATCATAATTACTTCGGGGATCACCAAAAATATTATGTATTTGAGTAATAGGTAGTGGCTTGTTAAACCCAGAAACAAGAGCTTTCCCATCTTTTACAATGACGGCGCCTATTTGTCGCCACCAGTCTGGACTTTTCTTGGATTCCTCTCTCGCCTTAATCATCATTCTTCTATCAAACTCATCTCTGGAAATAGCTTCATTTGTAATTACTGCACTTTTCTTTTTCGTGTTACTTTTATCCCATCTTAAAAAAACATTTACAAACTCTACGTCCTTGTTCTGTAAATGTTTTTTAACAAAATTATGGCTAACATCTTCTTCTGGCATAATGACTTTATCGCTTTTAGTGATTCTTTTTAAATCACTTTCTTTTAAAACTTTCACATTAGAAAATCCCATGCCGTTGAGAGCTTTTTTGACACTGTCTGCATCAAGAGCGCGAATATCTCTCTCCATTCGCGGAAATCTGTGTACGAATTCAGAGCCCAATAAGAAAATAGAAGCATCATGATGCTTCTTGAATAATTCTATATAAGCTCGATGCAAGGCTGGAGCATAAATGATGAGTGCCTTCATTTTCCTTTTTTGATTTTTTCTATAAACTCTTCTGTCATGTTTCTTACTTCACAAGCAAGTTGCTCAGCTCCTTCTATGGTAAGATTTCTTATCCTTGCTGTTGTTGATGTCGTGGCCTGTGGAGGAAGCGTTACAATTTTGCCACAGTAGCTTTCATAGTCTTTTTTCATCTTCTTAGTGAAGTCAGAGGTGCTCTTTGAAGTTACAAGAACATCTGGACAAACCAATCTAATAAGATCGCCTATATCCTCATCAATTTCTCTTAAAGTAACAATATCAACATGTCGTAAATGAGAAAGCATTCTCGTTCTCTCTTCTTGGGGAACAATTGGACGATTCGGGCCTTTTCGAGAACGTGTTAATTCATCAGAGTCCACTCCCACAATAAGAATATCCCCAAAGGACTTAGCAGCTTCTAGATAAACCGCGTGTCCTTCGTGAATAAGATCCCACACACCTTGAGTTAGTACAATTTTTTTCCCAGAATCTCTTAGCAAAGACACTGTTTCTTTTAACCTTTTGTGCCCAGGAATAAATCTATTCTTTAGATTCTTCTCGAAGAAAAAGGGGTCTCCGTCCCCTTTTTCTTGTTTAGATTTCAAAAAATCCATAAATGAATTAATCTTTTATTTCAATCCCCATATTCTTTGCAGTTCCTTCAATTATGCGCATTGCAGCTTCAATATTCTCAGTATTTAAATCATCCATCTTTTCTTCTGCTATTTCCTTTAGCTTCTCTCTATTAATTTTCCCGACTTTCTTTTTCTTGGGACTCCCAGAGCCTTTCTCTATTCCTGCAGCCTTTAAAAGAAGTTCAGATGCAGGAGCTTTTTTTAGAATAAATTCATAAGCCCCACCTTCAAATATAGTAATCTCCACTGGCACCGTGGTCCCCGCTCTTTCCTTGGTACGATCATTGAATTCTTGACAAAACTGACCCATGTTAACTCCATACTGTGCTAGAGCCGGACCAATTGGAGGAGCAGGCGTAGCTTTCCCTCCCTCAATTTGTAATTTTACTATTCCTTTAACTTTCTTCGCCATAATTATATTTTTTATTTGTAATTACTCTAACTCCATTCATAACTTCTTTATCTGCAGTGAATCGAGCTCTACAGAAGTGTCCCTTCCAAACATATTAACTAGCACCTTAACCTTTCCTCTCTCTCTGTCTACCTCGGAAATTTTCCCATCAAAATCCTTAAACGGCCCATCCGTAATTTTAACCATATCCCCTTCTTCTACATTTATTTTGAATTGAGGAACATCTTCTTTTATTCTTTTCATTAAAATATCCACTTCTTCTTGTGTGAGTGGAACAGGTGTTGTCCCTGCCCCGACAAAACCACTAACATTTGGTGTGTTGCGAACAACATACCAAGATTCATCAGTAACAATCATTTGCACAAGCACATATCCAGGATACAGCTTTTCCTCTACTTCTTTTCTCTTCCCATCCCTAATTCTAATTTTTTTCTCTTTTGGAACAATTACATCAAAAATCTTATCTTCCACACCAAAAGCCTCTTTCCTTTGCTCTAAATTACTAGCTACAGCCTCTTCGTAGCCAGAATAAGTATGAATAACATACCACCTTTTTTCATGTGAAACTTCCTTTTGTCTAGACATTTTAAATAACTCTTTCCATTATCCTTCTAATAATAAAATCTATACCACCAAGATAAAGGGCAACCAGAAACGAAGCAACTATTACTATTATTGCATTTCTAAAAGTATCTGTCCTTGTTGGCCAACTCACCTTTCTTACTTCCTGCCTAGCCTCTTTTAAGAATTGAATTATACTTTTCATAAAAAATTATCGCTTACTAAAAAAGCCTGCTTTGGGCTTACCACGCAATTATAAGGCAGAAATCGCACCTTGTCAAACTATACATCCAAGTTTTTTGTGTCTTTAGCATGTGTTTTAATAAAGTTTTTCCGTAGCGCAACCTCAGTCCCCATAAGAGCATCAAAAACTTGATCTGCTTCTTGCGCATCTTCCACCGTTACCTGCTTTAGCATTCTATTTTCTGGATTCATTGTCGTCTCCCATAGTTGTTCTGGATTCATTTCACCAAGACCCTTATATCGCTGAATGTCCACTGCATCTCCTTTTATATCTCCAAGTATTTCAGCTTTATCCTCCTCCATATAAGCATACTCAACCCTCTTCCCAGCCTGAATTTTATAAAGAGGCGGCCTTGCTATATAAACATATCCCTTTTCAATCAGTGGTCGGAAATGACGAAAAAACAAAGTAAGAAGCAGTGTCTTAATATGGTTTCCATCTGAATCTGCATCACACATAATAATTATTCTCTGATAGCGTAACTTCTCTATATCAAAGTCTTCCGCAATCGCTGTTCCAAGGGCAATCACAAGAGCTCTCACCTCCTTCGAGTCTAGTATTTTATTCATGCGATAGCGCTCAACGTTTAAAATTTTACCCTTAAGAGGAAGGATTGCTTGAAATCTACGGTCTCGTGCTCCTTTACAACTACCTCCTGCTGATTCTCCCTCAACAATATAGAGCTCTGATTCTTCGGGCTTCTTTGTTGTGCAGTCCGAAAGCTTCCCAGGAAGAGACAGCCCCTCGAGAGCTCCTTTTCGAAGAACAGTTTCTCTAACTGCTTTTGCGGCTTTTCTCGCCTTTGCCGAAAGAACACATTTATTAATGATTGCTCTCGTGTCTTGAGGATTTCTTTCAAAGAAATCAAGCAGTGCCTCTGAAACTAAGTTCTCTGTTGCCGATCGAGCTTCCACATTTCCAAGTTTTGCTTTGGTTTGTCCTTCAAACTGTGGCTCCCTTATTTTAACTGAAACAACACTGGTTAAACCTTCCCTTATATCTTCCCCTCTTAGATTATCCTCTGTTTCTTTTAAATACCCTTCTCTTTTTGCATAATTGTTAATCGTTCTGGTAAGTGCAACACGAAAACCAGTAAGATGAGTTCCCCCTTCCTTGGTATTGATATTGTTGGCAAAGCTTTCCTCGTATATTTCATACTCTTGAGTATAACGAAATGCAGCCTCAATAATGACACCATTCTCCTCTCCTGTGCAGTAAAAAACGTTAGGCGAAAGAGGTTCAGATCTTTTAGTTAAATGCTTAACATAAGATAATATTCCTCCCTCAAAATAAAATGATCTCTTCTCTTCTATCGGGTTTCTTCTGTCTTTGAAATCAATCTTAATACCCTTTGTAAGATATGCTTGCTGTCTTAGATGATCCAGTATTTTTTTGGAATCAAATTTAACTTCTTTAAAAATCTCTGGATCTGGTTGAAAAATAATCGTAGTTCCCGTCTCTTTTGTTGGTCCTTCTTTTTTAAGCTTTGCAACCACCTCGCCTCGCTTGTATTCTTGAGAATATTTATAACCGTCACGACAAACCTCTGCTCTCATCCATTCAGAGAGAGCACAAACAACAGAAATTCCCACTCCGTGCAAACCCCCAGAAACTTGATACGCTTTACTTCCAAACTTAGCACCTGCGTGTAGCGTTGTCATCACCGTCTCGAGGGCAGGCTTCCCTGTTTCTTTGTGTTTGTCGACAGGAATCCCTCTTCCATCGTCACTTACCTCTACTTTGTTATCTGCGTGAAGAGTCACTGATCCCCTACTTCCGTGTCCACCCATAAACTCATCAATAAAGTTATCAACACACTCCCATATAAGGTGATGAAGACCATCAACCCCCGTAGACCCGATATACATCCCTGGCCTTTTTCGTACCGGATCAAGCCCCCTTAATACACTGATGTCCTTTGCGTTATACTCTGATTTTTTAGGCATTTTTTATTTTCTTACCTTCCACTCCGGCTTGCTATCCAGAGCTTTTATTACTTTTTCTTGCAATCTGTTGGCTTCTTCAGGAGAAAGAGTTTTGTTTTTCGCTTGAAAAAAAAGACGAAAAGCAAAATTTTTCTGTCCTTCCGGAATAGATTCTCCCTTATAAACATCAAAAAGATCTATATTTCTAAGAAGTATTCCACCAGCATTTTTTATCTCTTTTAACACCTCGTCATGAAGTGTTTTTTCTGGAACCAAAACCGCCAAATCTCTGATCATAAACGGAAATCTAGAAATCTGGTCATAAGGCTTTATCTCACTAGCAATTTCAACTATTTTCTCAAAATCAATTTCGAAAACGGAAACCTTTTTCTTAAGATTAATCTTCCCCCTAATCTCCGAAGAAATTTCTCCGACATACCCAATAACTACATCTCCTGAAATTATTTTTGCGCTGCGATTAAGGTTTAAAAAATTCTCATCCTGTACCGGGAAATAGGAAATATCTTCTATATTTATTTTCTCAAAAAAAACATCTAAAGCACCTTTCATTTCATAGAAATTATCTGGTGCCATAACTCCTGATATCATTTTCTTTTCTTTTGCAACGTCATCATAGAAAAATACTCTCCCCAGCTCAAATATCTTTATTTCCTTAAAGTTTTTCTCGTTTTCTTTAATGTTTTCCAATAACCCCGGAAGAAGACTTGGTCTCAAATACTTATACTCCAAGCTAACCGGCTTTTCTACTTCTATTAAGTTTTTATACTCAAAGCTAGTTGCAACTTTGTTATTAATAAAAGAGTAATTATATGCCTCCGAGAAACCAATAGCACTCCAGAGATTTCGAAAAATCTTTTCCATCTTCACAGAAGCACTTTCTTTTGAAAGCCTCATCTGAACTGTGGGCATTACTGGTTTTATGTTTTCGTACCCATAGATTCTTCCCACCTCTTCAATAACATCCTCCTTAATAGAAATATCTATTCTAAAATAAGGAACTTCAGCGTAAAAAGTATCTCCTTCTCTTCTAACTTTAAACTCTAAGGACCTCAAAATTCTTTCTATTTCTTTCAATGGAATTTCTACTCCAAGAAGACCTCTCACTTCTTGAGCTAAAAAAATTATTTCTTTTGCCTTGTTTTCGTTAGGATAGTAGTCAAGCGCTCCTTTTAAAATTTTCCCCCCTCCATTTTTTGCAATCAAAGTAACCACACGATCCAAGGCTTCCTTAGTAAATTCAGGTGGAATTCCGTGCTCAAAACGTGAAGAAGCATCTGTTCTAAGTTTTAGTTTTTGCGACCCCTTTCTTACTGTTTTCGCATCAAAATTACCCGCTTCAATAAAGATAAGATTTGTATTCTTATCAACTTCAGGAACAATCCCTCCCTTTATCCCTGCAATTCCTAAAGGAGAAAACTCATCAGCAATAACTAATATATCATCATAAAGTTCATATCTTTTTTCATCAAGAGTCACTATCTTCTCTCTTTTTTTTGCAAATCGCACAACTATGTCTTCTCCCCCAATCTTCCCCCCATCAAATGCATGAAGCGGTTGACCCATCTCTAGCATGACGTAATTGGTAGCATCAACAATATTATTTATTGGTTTTATTCCACAACTTTTTAATCTTTTCTGGATATAGGGTAGTGATGGCTTTACCTTTACGCCTTTCATCGCTCTTAAGGTGTAGCGAGAACAAGCATTTTTTACTTTTATGTTTATTAAGTCAGAAATACTTTCACTGTCCTCTTGAAAATCTGCTTTTGGCTTCTCATACTCCATCCCAATAATCGCAGCTATTTCGCGGGCAACTCCAACATGTGAAAAACAATCCGCAGCACGATTGGGCAAAACATCAATATCAAAAACAATGTCATCCTTAAGATGCTCTATTTCTTCTACTTCAAAAAAGTGCATCATTAATTTTTCAGCAAGTTTCTCGGCTGGAGGAAGCTTTTTTTTGAAGAATGATTGTAAAAAGTTATAGGAAAATTTCATTTTTAGAATTGATTCAAAAATCGTAAATCACTGCCATAGAAAAGGCGAATATCATCAATTTCATACTTAATCATGGCAAGACGATCAACCCCCATACCGAAAGCAAAACCCGTGAACTGTGAAGGATCTATTCCCGCGCTCTCTAATACGTTAGGGTGTACCATGCCCGCTCCCATTATTTCCAGCCATCCAGTTCTTTGACAAGCACTGCAGCCTCTTTTTTTACAAATAGTACAACTTACATCCACTTCAAATGATGGCTCGGTAAAAGGAAAATAAGAAGGGCGAAATCGAATATCTACATCACTACCAAAAAAATTATGGAAAAATAACTTTGTTACGGCCTGAAGATTTGCTACTGATAATTTTTCTTCAACCATAAGCCCTTCTAACTGATAGAAATTTATTTCATGAGAACTGTCAGTAGCTTCGTTTCGAAACACCCTTTCAAGAACAATAATTTTCAGAGGAGGTTTATTTTTTTCCATATAACGAGCCTGAACAGCAGAAGTTTGAGTTCGCATCAGAAGCCTTTCTCTAGGGCTTAATTTTTCTCTATTCTTTTGCTTTATAAAAAGAGTGTCTTGCATCTCTCTTGCAGGATGGTCTTGCTCTACGTTTAAAGCATCAAAATTATACCATTCGCTTTCTAGTTCGGGCCCCTCAACAGTAACAAATCCCATATGAGAAAGAATTTCTGCACATCGTCTTTGTGTTCTGGTTAATGGGTGAATGCTTCCAAGAGCAGGTTTCTTTCCTGGGAGTGTAACATCTATCCACTCATCCTTTTCTTTTTTAATCTCCTTTAGCATCGTCATTTTACTCGAAAACAGCTCTTTCAAGTTATTAGCTTCCTTCCCCAGTTCTGCTTTTTCTTTTCCTGAAAGTTTTTTTAAGGACGCAAAAACAGAGGAAAGTTCATCCTCTAGATATTTTTTACATATTTTCCTTCTTTCCTTTGAGGTCTTCGCTCCTTCGAATTCTTGTAAAAATTTTGTTTTAATAAGTTCTAAATTCTCCCCTTTCATGTTTTAATTTTACCTTAAAAAAAGAATAAAATCAAACGCATTTATCTTTAAAAATAGCACTCTTTGTACATAAAAATTAGAGTTGATTCAATAAAAAACCGAGAGAATTTCTCGGAATTTTTGGCGGGGACGACCGGACTCGAACCGGCAACCTCCACTGTGACAGAGTGGCGATCTAACCAATTGATCTACGCCCCCACTTCTAGAACTCATGTGCCAGGGGTGGGGATCGAACCCACGACCTCGGGCTTATGAGTCCCACGCTCTAACCATCTGAGCTACCCTGGCCAAAAGTCATGTTGCGGGGTCAGGATTCGAACCTGAAACTCAGGGTTATGGGCCCTAAATGATACCATTTCACCACCCCGCGATACCTTGATCATTCTAATACATTATTCAAAATTGTCAAATCAGCTTAAAGAAGTTGAAGATCTTGAAAAGTCTTCTCGTAAATTGCAATCATTTCCCTTGCCTCCTCATGTGAAAGCCCTCTACTTGGATCATATACAACATCTCTCTTAATTTTATGCGCTCTTTTAAGATCTTCAATGTTAGGGATAATATCTTTATTTATTCTTTCTAGTTTTTCTAAAAGATTATTCCCCTGATAACCAAGTTGTCCCAAGGCGCTATTTACAGCATCATCTGCCTCGATAACAGCAAGTCTCCTATCAGCCTCTTTCCCTTCTTTCACAGCTTTTGTAATCTCCACCCAATTTATATTGACTTTAAAGTTACGATAGGGTTTTACCTTTGTAAACTCTTCAAGGTTCGCCTTATATCGAGCATCAATATATCCATTAACAGAAAGGAGAAAGATAATTAATGCTCCTAAAATAATAGAGATATAGATAAAAATCAAACGAAGAACTTGCCAAGCAGAAAAAAAAGAAGGAGAAATAAGCTCTGGATTAGTGAGATAATTTATTATTTCTTGTATTACTCCTGCCATATTTTTTCAAATTTTTTCGCTGCTGCAAATAAAATTTCTTCTCTAAATCTTCCAGCGATCACCTGAGCCCCTACCGGAAGACCTTTAATTTTCCCACACGGAAGATTAATCGCCGGCAATCCTGCTAAATTAGCAGTCACAGTAAAGACATCTGAAAGATGCATTGCTAAGGGATCCTTTATCTTTTCACCTATATTAAACGGAAGAGTTGGTGTGGTAGGCGTCAAAAGCACATCGACTTGCCTAAACGCATCTTGCATATCCTTGTAAATCAATGATCTAACTCTTTGTGCTTTAACATAATATGCATCGTAATAACCAGCAGAAAGAGTGTAGGTTCCTAAAATGATTCTCCTTTTCACCTCTTTGCCCAATCCTTGCCCTCTATTTTCAAGGTAAGCGTCCTGAATAGTTTTTGCAACATCTTTTTCTATCTTCATCCCATAGCGCATACCATCAAACCGAGCCATATTTGCAGAAACTTCTGAAGCCATGATAATCTCGTAGGTTGGAAGCGCATACTCTGTATGAGGTAAACTTATTTCGATCACTTCTATTCCTTTCCTCTCAATTTTTGAAATAGCTTTTTCAATTACTTCCTTGATATCTTGGTCTATTCCTTTCACAAAATATTCTTTTGGAACTCCCACTCTAATTTTATCGCTCTTTCTGTTTTTTCGCAAAAAATCCGTAGTAACAGAATCTTTTATGTCTCTGCCAGAAATTGCCTCAAAAATAATTTCGGCATCTTCTACTGTCTGAGCAAACGGTCCTACTTGATCAAAAGAAGAGGCCATCGAAATAACTCCACTTCTTGAGACTGTCCCATAGGTTGGTTTCATTCCTACAACCCCACAAAAAGCAGCTGGCTGCCTAATTGATCCACCTGTATCCGATCCAAGAGCTGCGTTACACATACCATCAGCAACTCCTATCGCTGCTCCTCCTGACGATCCTCCAGGAACTTTTTTCAAATTATGTGGATTTCTTGCAGGCCCAAATGCCGAGTTCTCCGTTGAAGAACCCATGGCAAATTCATCCATGTTAGTTTTTCCAATAATTACTGCTCCTTTTTCTTTAATTTTTTCAATAACAGTAGCATCAAATGGTGCAACATAATGCTCCAATATTTTTGATCCGGCGGTACACTTTTCTCCTTTGACTAAAATATTGTCTTTTATCGCAAAAACACTTCCAAAGAGAGGTAGCTCTCTTCTTATCTCGGTAATCTCTCCTGCGGCCTTCTCAAACACAGAGAGCATTGCATTTGTCTCCATGTTTCTTGCTCTTATACGAGAAAGAAAGGAGTAAACAGCATCAGAGGGAGTTAATTCCCTCTTTTTAATTCTTTCCTGCGTCTCTTTAATAGTAGGATTCATAATATTGATTCAACCTTTAAATATCCGTCCTTCTTTTTGCCCATCAACATCATTTTATCTTTGATCTCCTTGCTTTCTTCAAAAGCCTTATCAATGCGAACAACATTTTTTAACTCTGGAAAATGAAAAAGAGGATCCACTCCCTCAGTATTAATGTCCGTCAGTTTCTGTATGTAGTTCAAGATTGATTCAAGCTCTTCGGGAATATCCTCCATCGCTTCTTTGTCTAGTTTTATACGAGACAAAAATGCTAATTTAGTTATTTCCTTTTTTATAAACATAGTTTCTTTCTTATTGTTTTGGAGGATCAATGTCCTCTGCTTGCAAAATAATCTCTGTATGTTTGTCCATGTGCTCTAACGCATACCCAGCTCCGCGCACCACGGCTGTAAGCGGATCGTCCCCTATTATAGTTTTAATTTTTGTTTCTTCTTCAATTAAATTATCAAGCCCTCTTAAAAGACTTCCTCCTCCAAGAAGATATATTCCTTTAGCCATAATATCAGCCAGAAGTTCGGGGGGTGTCTCCTCTACTGTGTCTTTAACAGTTCTAACAATTTCTCGAATTGACTTTTCCATCGCCTCTCGAGCATCGTCATCTGTAAGAAGAACTTCTTCGGGAAGCCCCGTAACTAAGTTTCTTCCTCTGATAGACGCTTCCATCTTTTCTTCTCCTGGGCAAGCAGAACCTATCTTAATCTTTACATCCTCTGCAGTTCTTTCTCCGATTAAAAGTTTGTGCCTCTTCTCCGCAAAATTAATTATATCTTCATTGAGTTTATCCCCGGCGATACGTAGGCTTTTAGAAATAACTATTCCTCCCAACGATATTACTGCGACCTCTGTAGTTCCTCCTCCAATATCAACAACAAAGTTCCCACCTGGATCTTGTATCGGCAAGTGAATTCCTATAGCGGCAGACATCGGCTCTTCAATCAAATAAACACGTCCCGCTCCAGCATTTTTACCAGCATCTTGAACTGCTCTTTTTTCTACTTCCGTTACACCGCAAGGAATTCCAATTACTACACGAGGACGAGGACGTAGAGGAAACCTGTCTTGATGAGCTTTCTCGATGAAATAACGAATCATCTGCTCGGTAACATCAAAATCTGAAACTACTCCAGAGACAAGTGGACGTGTAGCTACAATATGCCCAGGAGTCTTTCCAACCATTTTCCTGGCCTCTTCCCCTATTGCTAAAATCTGTCCCGTCTTGTTGTTTATAGCCACTACAGAAGGTTCGGACATAATAATACCTCTTCCGCGCACATACACAAGGCAGTTGGCCGTACCAAGATCAATCCCTATATCACACGACAATTTTCTTAAAATTTTGCTAAACATAGTATAACTTCATCTATCTTAATAATGCTCACCTCTAAAACCCCAAATCTTTGAAAGTAATAAAAATCATAAGTGACAACAGTAAAAGAAAAAATATTGCATTTAACCCGTATTCTATTTTCTGAGGAATTGCTCCTCCTTTAATTTTTTCTATCGCAAGAAAAACCAGCCTTCCTCCATCAAGAGCAGGAATAGGAAGAGCATTTATAACGGCCAGTGAAATGGTAATTATCCCAACAAAATGTAAATAATCAGAAAAACCTCTTTCAAGCTGTTCTGCTCCCATACCAACAATCGCTACAGGTCCTCCAAGTTCCATATAATCTGGAAGATCCCTGCCCGTAACAGCATATGAAAAAGCTGTATAGAAACCACTGACTACCATATAAGTCGTCTCTCCTGTTATCTGTAAACCTATTAAAGGAGCCTCATAAAAGGGGAATCTTTTTTCGGCAATCCGCACCAAATTAATTCCAACAATGCCGTCTTCTTCGCGGGGAGTCAATAGAAAAGAATACTCTTCTCCTTCTCTTCTTACTGTCACTTCGACTTCTTCTCCCTTATTATCTAAAAAGTAACTTATTGCTTCTTTTCTTTTTGTAACCTCTTTACCATCAACCTCTTTTACAATATCACCCATAACAATTCCTGCTTCCGCTGCAGGAGATCCTTCCAACACCCCTCTTACAAATACCCGAGGGTTTTCCCACTCATCTAAAGTATCATCAGCAACAACTCCGCTTACGCCTGTAAAAGCAACAACAGAAAAAATAGCTATTGCAATTAAAAAGAAAGCTGCTATCCCACCAAAAACAATAAGTGCTCGCTGATAAATCGGTTTAGAAGAAAAGCTCCTTTCGTTATCGATTCTTGCATCTTCTCCGTAAAGTCTTACAAAACCACCCAAGGGAATCCAGTTTAAGGAATAAATTGTTTCTCCTATCTTCTTCCCCCAAGCTCGCGGAGGAATCCCTATTCCAAACTCATCAACTCTTACTCCATATTTTTTAGCAAGCAAAAAGTGTCCAAGCTCATGAAAAGCGATTAAAAATACAAGCGTTATAATAACAACAAAAATAGGAGGCATGTTTTATCCTTTCGTAATTTCTTCTTCTCTTTTCTCTATTAACTCATCAACCTTTTTATTATACTCATCAATAATCTTTTGCAAATCATCTTTTCCTTTGAATTTATCATCTTCTGTTATCTCACCATTATTAAATCCTTCTTGTATCTCTTTCCATGCTTCTTCTCTGACTCTTTTTAAGCTAATTCTCACTTCTTCTCTTTTTTGTGAAAGAAGCTTCAAAAGACTTTTTCTGTATTCTTCCGTTAGAGGAGGTAGAGTTATGCGAATAGATTTTTCTTCTGTTACCGGACTTAAGTCCGAATTTGACTTGTGAAGTGCGTTAACAATATCTTTTAAATAGTTTTTGTCCCAAGGCTGAATCAATATTTGACGTTTTTCTGGGCAAGAAATAGCAGCAAGTTGCTTAAGAGGAAGTCTCTGGTCAAAACAATCCACCACGATATCTTCTACTAAAGACGGTGTAGCTCTGTCAGCTCTTATTCTTTTTAACTCTCCTGTAAGATAATTGATTACATTATCCATTTCAGGTTTTGTTTTTTGTACAATTGTTTGATAATCGATCATAATTTTATCATTATTTTTTCTAAAGCTAGTTGTTTATTAATATTGGTTTTTGAGCTCAAAAAAACTATCTCTTCCATCTCTTTTAGAATTTTCCGAAGTGAATCCGTTTTTTCTTTCCTTTTCATCTTCTTTCTCATCTCCTCTCTTGTGCAAGCAATCCAGGATCTGATGATCTCCTCCATATTCTTTTCTTTAGAGAGATTCTTTGCCACTGCAAACCGATAAGACAAATCCTCCCTTGCAAGCCTACTCATCTCCTCTCTTGTTTTTTCTTCTTTCTCTCTTATTTCTGGAAAATTTAGGTAATCAAGAGCCTTTCCCGGTTTTCCTAAGGAGAGAGAGGTGCTGGTTGCGTCTCCAGTAAACTCCATAATTTCTTTTTCGGAAACAGATGAAAATTTCATTTGTAAAACGCGAGAAGTAATAGTTGAGAGCAGCATATTAGGATACTCGGTAACAAGAATAAGGACCGTATTTTCCGATGGCTCTTCGAGGGTTTTCAAAATAGCGTTTTGAGATTGTGTGTTCATAAGGTGCGCATCATCTATTAATACCCCCTTATAAAAGGATTTAAACCCCCTCATTGAAACTTTTTCAATCAATTGCTCTACCTGATTTAACTGTATCTCTTTTTCATCCGCGTAAACATTAATAATATCCGGATGGATACCTTCCTTTATCTCATAGCAACTGCGACACTTTTCACAAGGAGCATTCTTCTCATTACAGTTTATCATTCTTAAAAACCATAAAGCAACTGTCTTTTTCCCTACTTTTCTCGGGCCAGAAAACAAAAAAGCGTGAGGTATCTTCTTTTTTTCAAAAAAAGTGGAAAGAGCCTTTTGTTGTTTTTTATGACCTATAATTTTCATAAAAACTACTTACTCATAATGCTTCTCTTATAACTGTCTAAATTGTCTAAAATTATTCCAGCTCCTTTCGCCGCTGATAAAAGAGCATCTTCTGCAAAAAACGAAGGTACTCCTGTTTTCTCTGTAATAAGGACATCTATGTTAGAAAGAAGAGCTCCCCCTCCAGTGACAACCATCCCCTTGTCCATGATGTCGGCTGAAAGTTCAGGAGGAGTATCTCGGAGAACTTGCTTTACTACTTTTACAATTTCTTCCAAAGTCTCTTCAGACGCTCCAGCAACTTCGTTTGAGGAGATTTTAATAATACGTGGCAATCCAGAGACAAGATCACGGCCTTTTACCTCCATTACTTTCTCTTCTTTCTCTTTCATCGCTGTCCCGATATTCATTTTAATGTCTTCGACACTTTTTTCACCCAAAGCTATATTGTGCTTGCTTTTAACATAATTAGAGATAGCAACATCGATTTTGTCTCCCGCAACTCTCAAGGAGCGAGCGACTACGATACCCCCTAAAGAAATTACTGCTATCTCTGTTGTTCCGCCACCAATGTCAACAATCATATGGCCAGAACAAGAAGAGATGGGAATCCCTGCACCAATCGCTGCTAAAATAGGTTCTTTCACCGTGTAGACCGCTCTTGCTCCCGCAGACATTCCTGCCTCAATAACAGCTCTTTTCTCAGTAGAAGTAATTCCTACTGGAACCCCAATCATAAGCTCTGGCTTAATGAAGCGTAGCCCAGGTGATTTCTGAATGAAGTAGCGAAGCATTGCTTCTGTTATACGATACTCAGCAATAACTCCATCGCGGAGAGGACGATAAACTCGAATTTCATCCGGAGTTCTCCCCGTCATCTCTTTGGCATCCTTTCCAACTGCAAGAATTTTATTCTCATAAACGCTCACCGCCACCACCGAAGGCTCGTTTAAAACTATCTCTTTGCCCGGAACAAAAACTAAAGAATTACAGGTCCCAAGGTCTATTCCAATTTTTCTATTAAACATGTTTTACTAATTATTTTTCATTCTTTTTACTTGCACACCGATTTTTCGGAGCCTTTTATCTATCTCCTCGTATCCTCTATCGGCCTGGCTAATATCTTTAATAACGGTCACCCCCTCTGCAATGACGCCAGCAATGATAAGAGCAGCTCCAGAGCGAAGATCCAATGGATCAAGAGTTGTCCCTTGTAATTTAGTGGGTCCGTTTATTATAGCTCGATGTGGGTCACACACCACAATTTCTGCGCCCATTTTATTTAATTCTTCTAAGTATTTTAATCTTCCTTCGTACAGTGGGTCATGAATAAGGGTGAGTCCCTTTGCTTGAGTAGAAAGAACACCCAACGGAGACTGCAGGTCAGGCGGGATTCCAGGATAAGGCATAACCTGCACTTTGTTGATTTTTAGACCTCTCCCAGAATTTACGAAAACAGCATTTTTCTCTATCTTTAATTTTCCTCCAAAACTTTTTAATCTACTAAGAAGAAGTGTAAGTTGATCTACAGGAAAATTTTCTATTCGTACCTTTCCTTGAGCAGCAAGAGCCAGAAGAGCAAATGTTCCAGCCTCTACATAGTCATAAGTAACCGAGTGATCTGCTCCCTGTAATTTTTCTGCACCCCTAATTTTTATTACACTACTGCCCTCCCCCTCTATTTTTGCTCCCATCTTTCTTAGGAACGCCGCAAGATCCTGAACGTGTGGCTCACTAGCTGCTGTTTTTATGATAGTATCTCCCTTGGCAAGAGCCGCTACCATAAGTATATTTTCAGTTGCAGTCGGAGAAAATTCATTAAGAATAACTTCTTTTCCTTTTATTTTTTTTTCTGTACTAAAGTGATACATTCTCGAGCGTAAAGACCCGTTCTCTTTTAAGCTAACCTCTTCTATCTTTACACCTATTTCCCGAAAAGCATCAAGATGTGTGTCAACCGGCCGAGATCCTATAATGCACCCTCCTGGATGATTAATTCGTACCGACCCAAAACGAGCAACTAAGGGCCCAACAAGCAAAATAGAAGATCTCATCTTGTTTACTAGGTCAAGGTCCAGTTTCCCAGGATCAATATCCTTCGCTTTAATTCTCACTTTTCTCTTGTCCAAAAAATCTATCTCTGCGCCCATTCTTTTTAAAATCTCTAACATCATCTTAACATCTTCTACGAGAGGAATATTATCAAGAACACAGGCTTCAGGAGTTAGCAAGCAAGCCGCCACAAGAGGTGTAGCAGCGTTCTTTGAACCACGTACATCAATAGTACCACTTAGATTACTTTTCCCAGTAATAATTAATTTTTCTGCCATAATATAATTTAGTAATACCTATTAATTGTAATACAAAAACCGTGAAATATCAAATTAAAAAATCCGCGGGGAAAGCGCGGAATTCTAAGCCTGTAGCATGTAAGTTTTACCTCTTTCTCCATTGTGGTGCTCTTCTCGCCCTTTTAAGTCCAGGCTTCTTCCTTTCTTTCATGCGCGGATCCCGAGTAAGAAATCCTGTAGGTTTTAAGCGCTTACGAAGACTGTCATCAAAAGTTATAAGGGCACGAGTAATTCCATGGCGAACCGCCTCGGCTTGAGACCTCACACCACCACCACGCACTTTTACCGATACAAAAAATTTATCCTTATAATCTAAGAAAGAAAGTGGCTCTATTACCGTTTCTTGAAGATCAAAAGTCGGAAAATATTCATTAAGCTCTTTATCGTTCACCGAAAACCCTCCGTTCTTTTTTTCATAAATACGAACCACACATGTGGAGGTTTTTCTTCTTCCTACTGCTTGATAATATTTTTCTTTCCCTTTAGCCATATTCATTCTACTTTTAATCTTTTAATTCTCGCTTTTCGCAACTTGTTTTTTGGAAGCATTCCATAAACAGCCTTCTTCAAGGCAATGGCTTGACTTCTTTTGGCAAATTTTTCGTATGGGATTTCTTTTAATCCACCAGGATATCCACTGTGCCGATAATAGATTTTCTTTTTTTTCTTGTCACCGGTAAGTACTAAATTGCTTATATTTTTTACAACAACAAAATCTCCCTTATCATCATGGGGTCTGTAATCTGCTCTTTGTTTGCCCATAAGAAGCGTTGTTATCTCCGTAGCAACCCTTCCAAGTGATCTTTTTGATACGTCTATTGTATGCGTTTCTCTATTCATAAGATTATACAAATTCAATAATAGCCATTCTTGCCCCATCCTGCTCTCTTGGTCCTAGCTTTAAAATACGCGTATATCCTCCCGGACGATCCTTGTAACGTACTCCAATCTCTTTAACTAATTTATAAGATATCTCAGGAGAAAGTCTTTTCTCTAAAAGTCTTCGCACATGAATGTTGTCTTCTTTTGCTTTAGTCACCATCTTCTCAACCAAAGACTGTAACTCCTTGGCCTTTGTTTCCGTTGTCTTTATCTTTTCCTTCAACACAAGAGCGCGCACAAGTGAATTAAAGAGCGCTTTTCGTTGATCTCTCTTTCTTCCAAATCTTCTTTTGTTTTTTATTCTCGGCATAATTTACTCCGACAACTTATATTTTTTCTTTTTCAACGCTTTCTTTATCTCTTCTACTCCTTTTTCTCCCATTCCCTTTAAATCACTTAAATCATCTTCACTTCTCTCCAAGAGATCTTTGACGCTTGTAATTTTATTTTCTTTTAGAATGTTTGCGTTACGAGCAGAAATTTTTAATTCTTCTATTGATAAATCTTCTTCCTTGTCTTCCTCCTTCTTAGCAACTTTCTTTTCCTTTTTCGGAGCTTTTTTATTTTCCTCTTCTGGTGGAGAAATTATTTCAAAATGCTTAACCAAAATATCGGAAGCCTCAAAAAGAGCGTTTTCAGGAGACATCGTTCCATCGGTCTCAATCTCAATAAAGAGACGATCAAAGTCGGTTCTCTCTCCAACTCTCATATTTTCTACATAAAAATTAACTCGTCTTATCGGGGTAAAAATTGCGTCAAGAAGAGCTTTTCCTACATCAAGCTTTTCTTCCTTTCGATCTTCTGCAGAGGAATATCCTGTCCCCCTTTCAATCTCAAGGCTCATCTCAAGCGATGCCTTTTTGTTTGTTAATGTTGCAATGTGAGTGTCTGGAGAAATTAACTCTACTTGTGTTGGTAATTTTAAATCAGATCCTTTTACTTTCTTTTCACCCTTTACGGATAAACTTATTTCTTCTGGTCCATCAGAGTGCATAATAAAACGCATCTCTTTTAGATTCATCATTATAGTCACAACATCTTCCATTACTCCAGGAATCGTAGAGAATTCGTGATTTATCCCTTCAATCTTCATCTTCGTAATCGCTACTCCTCCGAGAGAAGAAAGAAGAACCCTTCGCAAGCTATTTCCAACAGTTGCTCCATAGCCTGGATATAAAGAATCTATCTCAAAAAGAGCTGTATTCTCTTTCTTTTTTTCCACAATTTTAGGTTTGGATGGTAATGGAATCATCTTTTAGTTTTAATTACTTATCTTGAATAAAATTCAAATATAGAAGAAATTTCTACAGGTGGTGCGATCTCTTCGATCACAACCTCACCGATCACCTTTGCTTCCAGGTTTTTGCTGTCAAGAGATATCCAAGCAGGAAGATTATAATTTTTCATTCTTTCGGTAAAATCAACAAACACTTTTTTCTTTCCCGGTCGTACAGTGATTGTATCTCCAACTTTTATCGCATAAGATGGTTTATCTACTGGCTTTCCATTAACATGAAAAAATCCATGCACAACCATTTGTTTTGCAGTACCTCGTGAAATCGCAAATCCCGCTCGATACACCGTATTGTCTAAACGAGCTTCTAGCTTTCGCAACAACTGATCTCCTGCAGCTTCTGCTGTTTTCTGTCTTCCAATAACATCTTTTGCATATTTCGCAAACTGTTTCTCTCTTAAGTCATACCAATATCGAAGTTTTTGCTTCTCTATCATCTCCTTTCCAAATTCAGAGAGAGGTCTTTTTCTCCTTTTTGGTTTTTGTCCAGGAGCGTAAGGCTTTTTTACCATTGCACAGTTTTGTGAACTGCACCTTTCTCCCTTAAGAAAAAGCTTAGCCCCAACCCGACGACATTTTTTACAATCATTAATCTTAGTCATACTCTTCTTGCTCTTCTAGGACGACAACCATTATGTGGAATAGGTGTAACATCCTTTATCAAGTTAATAATAATATTTTTAGCGGCCAAAGCACGAAGTGCAGATGATCTTCCACTTCCTACCCCCTTCACAAAAATATCTACCTCACTCATTCCCATTTTTTCCGCCTTTTCAGAAATTACATTTGCAACTTCAGAAGCAGCATAAGGGGTTGCTTTTTTTGTCCCTTTAAATCCCAGATTACCAGCACTAGCCCAAGTTAAAACTTTCCCATCTTTATCAGTAAGGGTTATAATTGTATTGTTATAGGTTGCAGAAATATACATCCTTCCTTTGGAGATGCCTCGTTTTTGTGCTTTTGTCTTTCTTTTTGCTTCCTCAAGCTTCGTTCTTTCCTGTAAAAGCTCTTCTTCTGATTGTGTTACAACTCTTTTTTTACCCATATATATCTTTTTTATTTGGCTGAAGGAGGTGCCTTTCTTCCAGATCCAGCAACCTTTCTGACGTTTCCTCGAACTGTACGACTGTTAGTACGCGTATTCTGTCCACGAACTGGCAAACCTCTTTTATGACGTACACCACGATAACAATCAATCCTCTTTAATCTATCAACCGCCTCCCTTCTTTCTCGACGAAGCTCTCCTTCCACCTTATATTTTTTCTCGATAATTTCTCGAAGCCTGTTAGTCTCTTCATCGGTAAGTTCAGATGTCTTTTTTGTTTGACTAATTTTAGCTTCTTGCAATACGCGCCTACTAATAGAGGGACCAATACCAAAAATATAGGTAAGGGAAATTACCACTTGCTTTTTTTCCGGTATACTAACTCCTGAAATTCTTGGCATAATTATCCTTGTCTTTGTTTATGTTTTTTATTCTTGCAAATAACATAAACGCGACTTTTGCGTCGAATAACTTTACAATCTCGACAAATTTTTTTTACTGATGACTGTACTTTCATATTTATCCTCTATAAACAATTCTTCCTTTTGTTTTATCGTACTCACTAGTTTCAACTGTGACTTTGTCTCCAAGAAGAACCTTTATTCGATGAAGTCGCAATTTACCAGCAAGATGAGCAATAATTTCTTCACCACTATCAAGCTTCACCCGAAAGTGTGCGCTGGGCAGTGCTTCTAATACAATTCCTCTTTTTTTCTCTTTAGAGCTCATTTACGATTAGTAACGGTAACAAATTTTTCATATTTTGTCAAATTCTAAAACTATGCCCACTCTTTCAATGTTCCTTGAAACCCTTTGTGCTCCAAAGGGCAAGGTACGAAAACTAATCCACTCTGCTTCAATGTCCTCCTCCAACTTCCTCTTTGCTTCTTCAAAAGAAAGTCCAAGCAACTCCTTTCTCATTAACTCCTTATTTATTTTCTCATAAATAGAGGCTGAAAAAGTCAAATCAAACTCCGCTCTCCCATCTTCAAAATCTATCCTCGAGAAAGAATAATTTGTTTCTTTGTCTTCCCAGGTATAATTTTCTGGCAAAAGAGCGGATAAATAATCATTCATATCGCTCTTTTTTATTGCAATTGCCTCTACGCTTATTTCTATTTCTAGAACCGCCTTTTCTTCGTTGTCGTCTTTTGATTCGAAAAACCGTTCAGCTATCTCCATTCTGTATTGATCTTCTCCTCTGAATAGATAATCTTCTCCATGCTCTGCTGCAATCTTCTCCATCCCCCGAGAAAAAAGCTCATCGGCCATTTCCTTTTCAACTCTTGCCCTCTCTCCCTCTCCAAGATATGGAACTTCTCCTCGGAAACCTTCTTTTCTAAGTGTAATTGACCTGCCTTCCACCCTTCCATAGTGAGCTGTGCCGTGCAATCCAGGAAGAGAAAATTTTGAATTCGAAGGAATGTTATACTCTTCTCCCGGCTCTGCGGCAACAACTGCAATTTGAGCACATCCAGCAACAACTTTCCCGTCTTCATAAGTTCTCCCAGGAAGATTCACTCTTTCTTCTGCTATAAAAAGCTTCCCATTTTCAGAAACAAATCTTGTTCCTTCGACATACGATGCTCCAACATCGCTGTGATTCTGGCAAACCTCAATCTCCCCTTCTGCTTTTTCTTCAACTAATCTCCTCTCCTCTATGTCAAACTCTTGTGCCCCTTTCACTTTTTCTTTAAATATTCTTGCTCTTACCTCTCCCTCATTAATTGCTCCAGTCGCAAGTGCTAAAACCTTTTGCTCTTGTGTAAACTCTTCCATTATCGGTGAAATAGTAATCTCGGTCCTGTAAGAAGCATAATAAAAATAACCAGCAAGAATTAAACCAAGGAGAGCAAGCGGAAGGAATACTTTCTTTGCCCCACCTTCCTTTTTGTGCTCATAATAAACCTTCTTATCCTTCTTCTTTTCAAAAGGAGGGACTATATCAATCATTTTTTCTTTCATAATTATATAATTTATCCTTATTATTAAAAAATATCAAGTCCCAAGCATTAATTCAAAACAGCCTTAATACGCCTTACTCCTGCCCCGGAAGACTCTTCTTTCTTAATTGTAAACTTGCCAAGTTCAGATGTTTTCTTAATATGCGGCCCTCCACACGCTTCTGCAGAGAAATTACCGATATAATAAACACTTATATCCCCCATCTTATCATCTTGAAAAAGAGCAATCACTCCTTTCTCCCTCGCCTTTTCAAGACTCATCTTTTCCTCCTTAACCTCTAAATCTTCTTTAATCTTCTCGTTAACTATCCTTTCTATTTCCATGATCTCTTCCTTGGAAAGACTCTGAGAATGAGAAAAATCAAATCGCAACCTTTCACGGTTTATGTCCGATCCCCTTTGAATAACATGATCTCCCAGCACCTCCCTTAAAGCTTGATGTAAAAGGTGAGTAGCTGTATGAAGTTTTGCTTCATCTTCTCCCACATCCTTGGAGAGACCACCAAACTTTTCTTCCGCTCCTTTTCTTGAAATTTCTTGATGTTTGTAAAACGCCTCTTTGAATTTTTCTTCATCTACCGATAAACCGCTCTTTTCCAGCTCTTCTTGAATCATTTCTAGTGGAAAACCAAATGTTTGATAAACATAAAATGCATCTCCTGCATCGATCTTGTCATTTTTCATAGCTCCTTTTTCTTGAATTCTTTTCAGCTCTTTTAGTCCGTCCTCCAGTGTTTTTTCGAACTTCTCTTCCTCTTCTTGAATTACTTTCAAGATATTTTTATTCTCTAGCTCGTGATAAAATTCTGAATATTCTTTTATAAATATATCTACTATCTCATTTAAAGATTCTATCCCCATTTCTTTTTTATAGCGTATCATTCTTCTTATGATACGTCTCAACACATATCCCGCTCCTTTATTCGAAGGAAGAACACTATCTGCAATAAGAAAAATGCTACCGCGTGCGTGATCTGCAATAACACGAAACTCTTTTTTATTTTCCTCATATCTTTTTCCAGAAAGTTCCTCAATTTTTTTTATTGCCGAGCTAAACAGATCAGTTTCATAAGCAGAATCTTTTCCTTGCAAAAGAGAAACAAGCCTCTCAAAACCTATTCCCGTATCAATGTTTTTTTGTGGTAACTTGGTATATGAACCATCTTTTTCCATGTTGTACTCCATAAAAACCAGATTCCAAAGTTCCACAAAACGATTACAATTCTCACAGTTTGGACCACAATCCTCTAAGCATCCGTATTCTTGTCCTCGATCGTAGTGTATCTCCGAACAGGGCCCGCACGGCCCGGTTTCTGACGTCGGTCCCCAGAAATTATCTTCTGTACCAAACTCCGCGATTCTTTCTTTAGGAAATCCTTTGTCTGTCCAAATAGAGATTGCCTCATCATCTCGAGGAATCCCCTTTTCTCCCTTAAACACAGTAACATAAATACGTTCTTTAGAGAGGCCCATTTCATTAACAAAAAAATCGATAGCAAGCTCTATTGCTCCTTTCTTAAAATATCCTTTCTCTTCATCTTCACCAATAGACCAGTTCCCTAGCATTTCAAAAAAAGTGTAATGGGTGTCATCACCAATCTCTTCAATGTCTAGAGTACGAAAACATTTCTGAACAGAAGCAAGGTGTCTTGTTTTGAATTCACTAAGCACACTTTTTTCTCCTGTAAGATAAGGAACAAACTGCTGCATTCCTGCCGTAGTAAGGAGAACCGTATCATCTTCTGGGATAAGGGAGCTAGAAGAAACGATCTTATGTTCTTTTTTCTTAAAAAATTGAATAAACTTTTCTCTAACTTCTTTTGATTTCATTGTTCTAAATTTTATACGCTATCTACTATTTTTTTAAACTCATCTTTATTAAGAGAAGCACCTCCAACAAGAACGCCATCAAAGCCCGCTTTATCAATATATTCGCTAACGTTATTTGAGTCTACACTTCCTCCATACAGTATTGCTGGATTTTCGTTTTTATCAATTTCAAAAAGAACTTCTTTGATTAGCTCTCTTCTTTCTTTGGCAATTTCAGCCGAGCAAGAATCACCCGTCCCAATAGCAAAAACCGGCTCATAAGCTATTATTATATTTTGAAGACTCACGCCATCTAAAACACTTTCAATCTGCCTTGTTATTGTTTCTACCACATCACTATCTTCTCTTGATTTTTCTCCTACACATAAAATAGTTGTCATTTTGGCATCGTTTAATACTTCTATTTTTTTTCTAATCAAAGATGAATCTTCTTGAAAAAAATTTCTTCTCTCTGAATGACCAACAATAACATAGTTACAACCCAAGCTTTTTAGCATATAAGGGGAAACTTCTCCCGTAAAAGGTCCTTCTTTTTCAAAAAAGCAATTCTGTGCTCCTAATATTACATTTTTCGATAGACTCATAAAGGGAAAAGGAGGGCAAATTATCACCTTTTTATTTTCCTTCCCTAGCTTTTCCATTGCCAACAAAAGACTTACCGCCTCTTCTTTTGTGGAAGGGTTCATCTTCCAGTTTGCTACAATAAAGGTAGTCATTGTTTTCTTAAATATTCCGCCGCTTTTTCCGGTTTAATGGTAGAGATCTCCATTCTCGCCCCAAGCTCAAATCCCGCCCAAATAGAGGTTTTAGGCAGTATTGTCCAGTGCCAATGATAATAACTATGGTCCATGCCGTCAGAAGGCGCACAGTGAAGATAAAAGTTATAAGGCGGGTCTTCAAGGCCCGTATAAAGCTTAGAAAGTGCTTTTTGGAAAGCATCAGCAAGAAAATCCAGCTCTTTCTCTGTTATTTCTTCAAAATAGGCAAGGTGCTTTTTTGGAGAAATGATTGTCTGAAACGCAGCCTTTGAAGCAAAAGGGCAGATCACCAAAAAGAGCTCATTTTCATATACAATCCTTTCTCCTTTCTCCATCTCCCACTCGTTCATCCGACAATAAATACACTCCTTTTGACTTCCATAGTAATCTCTTCCCTTAGAAAGTGCTTTATTAAGGTCAATATCTATAAGGGGTGTCGTGACAATCTGTGAGTGTGGATGAGCAACAGAAGCTCCAGCCTCTACTCCGTGATTGTGAAAGATAGAGATATAATTTACGTGTTTTTTATCTTTGAGTTCAGTATATCTCTGCTTGTAAAGGGCACACACTTCGCGCACTTCTTCGACACTCATTTGTCCCATTGATTTATTGTGATCACGCGTAACGACCACCTCGTGATATCCTACTGCATTCATTGTTTGATAAAGTCCATTCTCTTCTTTTTTTACTAAATCATCAGAGGGAAGAAACGCAGGATATTTGTTAGGTATAGAGATAGCGCTCCAGTTTTTTGTAAACTTATCTACTTGTCTACCATTTTCAAAGCAAGAGCGTGCATCCTTAAGATTGGAAAAATCACAAAAAGGACACTTCCTTTCAGAAGACTCTTCCTTTAATCTTTTTTCTTTCTTAAACATCTCCGGACGCTTTCCTCTCCCGGAGGCAATTACCACCCAGTCTCCAGAGGAGAGATCGTATCGCAATTCCGAAGGAAATTCTTTTTCTTTGCTCATAATATTATGATTATACAAAAAATAATTAAATGATTCAAATCTCCGTAAGCACAACGCACCCTTCTCTAGTTATTGCCACAGTGTGCTCAAACTGAGCAGAAAGAGAACCATCAACTGTTTCAATTCCAAACCCATCGTCACTGTCTTTAATTTCCTGACTTCCCATAGAAGCCATCGGCTCAATACAGATAACCATTCCCCTTTGAAGCTTAAGCCCTTTCCGCCTCTTTCCTTCGTTTAACACCTGTGGCTCTTCGTGAACCGCTTTCCCGATTCCATGTCCACAAAGGCCGCGCACAACCGAAAAACCAGCGTTATTGATATGCCGAGAGATCGTGTTTCCGATATCACCGATAGTATTACCCTCCCTTGTTTTTTTAATTCCTCTTTTAAGCGCTTTCTTCGTTTCTCTTATAAGGCGAAGCGTCTCTTCATCAACTCTTCCGACAGGGACAGTAACTGCCATATCCGTGTGGAATCCTTTATATAAAACACCGCAATCAAGAGTTATAATATCCCCCTCTCTTAAAATATAGCTTGAGGGAGCTCCGTGAACAATTACCTGATTAATACTCGTACAAAGAGTGTTTGGAAAACCTTGATAATTTTTAAAAGAGGGTTTCCCTCCTCTGCTTATAATTTCCTTTTCGGCAAAATCATCTAGGGATAGAGTTGTAATTCCAGGAGCAATCTTTTTTTTTAGACCTTCCATGATGGTGGCAAGTATTCTTCCACCTTCTCTCATCGTCTCTATCTCTTTTTCTGATTTAATTAGCGCCATAGAGAAAGTCATTTAATTTCTCGTACAACTCTCGTTGAACCATTTCAATAGACTGCTCTCCGTTTATCTCTATAAGAGCTCCCTTCTCTCTATAATAATCAATTACAGGTATCACTTCTGTTTCAAACCAAGAAAGGCGTTCTCTGGCATCGGAGTCATCATGCCTTTTTCTCTTTTCAAGGCGAGAAAGAGCTTCTTCTTTGCTTATATTAATGTAGCAAGCTCGAAAGTCATGCCAAGAAAACATTTCAAAAACCTCTTCTAGCATATAAGCTTCATATAGCTTTCTTGGGTTTCCATCAAAAATAACTCCTTTTGCGTTACTTTTTGAGAGTTCTTCTAGCTTTGGCATCCAAAGAGAAAAAACAATCGGAGTTGGAATAAGTCCTCCCTGATTTAGTGTCTGCTGAATTTTCTTACCGATAAAATCGTTCTTCTTCGCTTTTTCACGAAGCAGTTCTCCAGTTCTTATAACATCAAACTCGATCTTCTCGGAAAGAAGATCTACTTGAGTTCCTTTACCAGCTCCAGGACAACCAATTATAGGTAAGATTTTCATAAGCCAAAATCTTCAGCGTTTTTTAAAACTCTGGAAAATACATCGGCAACTGTTCCTTTTCCATCAACATAAGAAATAGAAACCCCTTTATCTGAAAGATAATCAAGAACAGGCAAGGTGCGGATCTTAAACTCCTGAAGTCTAACCCTGATAACTTCTTCTTGATCTAGCTCTCTTTTCTGCAACAGCGAACCATCAATAGGACAGATCGTGAGATTCTCTGTTTCTGGAACATTGATAATCGGATGTCTCATCAAGGAGCAAACTCTTCGTTTCTGATTTCTTTTTATTGATTCTTCTTCTTCAACCTTAAGAGCTATAACTAAAATATCATCAACATTATAAATAGAAAAAATAAAATCCATAATCGGATCAAGCTGCTTAACTGTTCTCGGATAACCATCAAGCAAAACATCTTCTTCTGTTTTCTGTATGCTTTTTATCTTCTCTTTTATAACAAACGCAACAAAACCATCCTCACACAAGAGTCCTTCCTTCCATCTCTTTTTTTGTTCATTAAGATTATAATTCTCTCCTCCTATTTCTACCTCTTCTCCACTCTTGCTTTTAGAGAACCTTCTTTCTAGGGCTTTGCTTGCCTCCAGATGAAATAATTTCTTTTTGTCGGCGAGTAAAGATGCCTGAGTTCCTTTCCCGGATCCTGGAGGTCCGAAAAAAATAACAAGCTTATTGTTTTTCATATAAAAATTTAAATGGTTTCGTACTCTCTCATCTGAAGCTGAGCGTTAATCTGCCTCATAGTTTCTAGTACCACGCTTACGATAATAAGGAGTGATGCACCACCAATTAAAAAGCTAAAGGTTTCTATTCCCGTATCCCTAATACCGAGTAAAGTCTCTACTCCTCCTCCCACAACAAGAGGAAGAACGGCAACGGTTGCCAAAAAGAGCGCTCCCAACAAAAGAACTCTGTTTAGGATATAGTATATATAATTTGCAGTGGGCTTTCCTGGTCTTATTCCAGGTACAAATCCTCCCATCTTTTGTAAGTTCTGAGACACATTTTTAGGGTCAAACGTAACTGCAGTATAAAAATAAGTAAAAAGGCAAACCATTACAAAAATCAGTGATCCTTGCACAACAGCAGACTCAAAAAAGGAAGATACCGTTATTGCTAAGCTCCCAATTCTTCCCCCAGCATCTACAAAAAATCCAGCTATCATAGACGGAATAATAACAATTGACATTGCAAAAATTATTGGAATAACACCGGCTGGATTAAGGTTAAGAGGAAGGTAAGTAGACGCTCCTCCATAAACCTTTCTTCCTTTTACTTGTCGCGCATAAGAAACTGGGATATTTCTCCTTGCTTCGTTTACATGCACTACAGCCGCAATGATAAAAAGACTAAGAATAAAGAAAAGAAGGTAGGCTTGTAAATTTTCTGGGCTAAGACCCACATCCATTATCATTCTTGCCACACTAATTGGGACCGTGGCAATAATACCAGCAAAAATAAGGAGCGAAACTCCATTGCCAATTCCTTTTTCTGTAACAAGCTCACCAAGCCACATCAAGAAAACTGTTCCAGCAGCAACGACCATCATAGAGGTAATCGTTTCCATCAAGCTAAGAGGAGGTATGACAGCCTGGCTTTGAAACAAGGTGAGCATTCCGTAGGTCTGCATAAAAGCAAAAGGAACCGTAAGCATTCTTCCGTACTGATTTATCTTCTGTCTTCCAGCATCACCTTCTTCCTTTTGTAATTTTTCTAGCTTTGGCCAAACAAGTGTAAGAAGCTGAATAATAATTACAGCCGTGATATAGGGTCCAAGACCAAGCATAACAATAGAAAATTGATCAAGTGATCCTCCAGTAAAGAGATTCGCAAGCTGAAAAACTTCAAATCCTTCAAAAAACTCTGTCATTTTTTCCGCGTCAACTCCCGGCATAGGAATGTTTGCCATAACACGAAAAATAGCAAAAACCCCGAAAACAAACAAAAGTCTTTTTCGAAGGTCAGGTATTTTGAAAATTTTAACTATTTTTTCGATCATCTTTCTTTTTTTTATCTTCTACACTTCCACCTGCTTTTTCTATCTTCTCCTTTGCAGTTTTCGAAAAAAGACACTCTTTAACCTTGATACTTTTCTCGATCTTTCCTTCTCCCAGAATTTTAACGCTCTTTTTAGTGTTTTTCGAGATTAGTCCTTTTTCTATAAGAGATTTCGGACTTACTTCACTGTTCTCATCAAATAACTTATTTAAAATAGAAAGATTAACAACAAATACGCTTCCCAGAGGAGAAAACTTATAACCTCTTAACTTAGGATATCTTTTGATAAGTCTCCTGATCTCAGGTTCTTTTTTCCTGGTTCCAGCTCTCGATTTTTGCCCTTTCATTCCTCTTCCAGAATAAGTTCCTCTTTTCCCACCACGCCCAACTCTCTTTCTGTTTTTTGATTTGTTTTTTGGTTGTATTTCGTGAATCTGCATAATTTTATTTAGCAATATCTTTGCTATCGCCTTCCTTATTAACAACAACTTCTTTTTCTGTAACTTCTTCTTTCTTTTCGTTATATCTTATACTTTGCAAAGCCTTAACTGCTGCCCTGGCGTTGTTTGTTTTATTCCTTGTGTTCCCGATAAGCTTACCAGAAATATTTTCAATTCCTGCCATACTGCAGATCGTCCTTACTGTTCCTCCAGCTACAAGTCCTCTTCCCTCAGATTGAGGCCTTAAAAGAACTACCGCTGCACCGTACTTTGCTTTCACTTCATGTGGTATCGTGCCATCCTTTGTAATGGGAACTTTTATAATGCTTCTTTCCGCACTTTTTATTGCTTTTTCAATAGCTTTCTGAACATCATGCCCTTTCGCGAGACCAACCCCCACCTTTCCTTTCTTATTTCCGACAATTACCAGTGTACGGAAACGCAAACGCCTTCCTCCCGCAGTCATTCTTTCTACTCTGCTTATATCAAGAACCTCGTTTTCAAATTCTTTTTTGATCTCTTTATTTCTCATAATGTTTCTAAAATTTTAAACCACCTTTACGAGCACCATCCGCCACTGCTTTTATTCTTCCATGATAAATATTTCCACCACGATCAAAAACAACTTCCTTAATTTTCTTCTCTTTGGCCTTTTCTGCTATCTTTTCTCCTAGCATAAAAGCAACTTCTGTTTTATTCTTCTTGCCGCTTATTTCATGATCACTCCCAGCAAGTAAAGTTTTCCCTTTCGTGTCATCGATAAGTTGCACATAAATATGTTTTAACGATCGAAAAACATGAAGTCGCGGGCGTTGCGAATCCCCGGAAATTTTTGCTCTAATCCTGCGGTGTTTTCTTTTAATTTTTTCTTTTTTAAACATATATTTAGGCTCCCGCTCCTTTCTTACCTTCTTTTAGAATTATTACTTCGTCCTTATAACGAATTCCTTTTCCCTTGTAGGGGTCTGGTGGACGTACCTTTCTAATTTCTGCTGCAACACGCCCCACAAGCTCTTTCCTTATCCCAGACACTACAATAATATCTCTTTTCACTTCAAACTGAATCCCCTCGGGAGCATCAACTTCAACCAAGTGTGAAAAACCAACTTTCAAAATTAATTTTTCTCCCTGTACTTCTGCTCTGTATCCAACCCCTTTTATTTGAAGCTCTTTTTTATAACCAGAACTTACTCCTTCTATAATATTGAAAATTAAGGATCGAAAAGTTCCCCAAAAAGCTTTACTTTTCTTTGTCCTTCTTTTCTCCGATACCATAATCTGATCGTTCTCTTTCTTTACTTCAATCTCCGCGGGAAACGAAGTTGCAAGTTCACCTTTTGGTCCTTTCGCAACCACTCTTCCCTTCTCAATGGTCACTTCCACGCCATTTGGTATTTGAATTGGTTTTTTTCCTATTCTTGACATAATTTTTACCAGATTTCACACAAAATTTCTCCTCCAACATTTTTTCTTCTTGCCTCTTTATGAGTCATTACTCCCTGGGATGTAGATAAAATAAGTATTCCCAACCCTCCCTTAACACCTTTTATCTCTTTCCCCTTTTTATAAATACGTTGCCCGGGAGAGGAAACTCTCTTCGCCTCTGTTATAACCGGTCTTCCTTCTTCATATTTTAAATCAATGCGTAAAACATAAAAAGACTGCTTCTTTTTCTTTGCAACTTTCTCGACAAAGCCTTCTTTTTCTAAACACTTTGCAATTTCATGCTTAACACAAGAAAAGGGAAGCTCTATTTCACTCTTCTTAGCCACTTGGGCTGTACGAATTCGATTTAATAAATCTGCTATGGGATCAGTATACATAAATTTTTATCAACTAGATTTTCTAATTCCAGGGATTTCACCACGATTAGCCATTTCACGGAAACATATCCTGCAGAGTTCAAACTTTCTAAGAAAACCTCTTGCCCTTCCACACTTAAAGCACCTCCTTACTTTACGGGCAGGAAATTTTTCTTTTTGTTTCGCTTTTTCTATTTTTGCTTTTCTTGCCATAATTTATTTAGTGGTAAAAGGTATTCCTATCATTTTTAAAAGCTCCAAGCTTTCTTCTCTATTTGTCTTCGTGGTAACAATAGTTATCTCCATCCCAAAAAATACATCTACATCATCAGAAGAGATTTCCGGAAAAACTAGTTGCTCTTTAATCCCTATGGTTAAATTACCTTCACCATCAACACTGGACTCATTTATCCCTTGAAAATCACGAATACGAGGAAGAACAGCATTAATTAACTTATCTAAAAATTGATTCATTCTCTTGCCGCGCAAAGTAACCCTCAATCCCACCGGCATTTTTTCACGTACAGAGAATCCAGAGATCGATTTTCTTGCCTTTCTGATATGTGGTTTCTGTCCAGTGATAAGGGCAAGGTCATTAGAAATTTTCTTTATAAGATCATCTCTCTTTGAAGGGTCTTTAACTACTCTCTGCCCAATCCCAACGTTAACTACAATTTTATCGGGGCGTGGGCAATCCAGAATATTCTTAAAACCAAACTTCTTTTTCAGTTCTGGAAATATTTTGTTTTTATATTTTTCTTGCAAGCTAGACATTATATCTTCTGATTACATTTTTTACAAGTTCTTTTCCCTTCTTTCTCCCAGGTACGAGTTGCTTTCCCGCACTTAGAACAAACTACCTTCACGTTAGAGACATGAATCGGTGCAGGAAACTCAACAACTTGTCCTTTCTTCTTTCCTTTTTGTTGCTGTTTTTGTTTCTGAGGAGAGATGTGTTTCTTGAGAAGATTAACACCTTCTACAGAAACTTTCTCCATCTTAGGAAAAACATGCAAAACACTCCCCTTCTTTCCTCGGTCTTTTCCAGCGATTATTAAAACTGTATCTCCTTTTTTTATTTTCATACCACTTCTTTTGCCATTGTAGTAATATCTTTAAAACCCATCTCCGCAAGTTCTCTTGGAACAGGACCAAAAACCCTTCCTCCTTTTGGTTTTTTTGTCTTTCCATCAAGAACAACTGCAGCATTTTCATCAAAACGCACATAAGAACCGTTCTTTCTTCGAAAATTATATCTCTGGCGAACAATTACTGCACGTACAACATCATGCTTTTTCACCTCCTTTCTTGGCTCTGCCTTTTTAACTGCAGCGACGATGATGTCTCCTATCCTAGCATAGCGCCTTCTCGTACCACCAAGTATGCGAAAACATTGGATTTCTTTCGCTCCAGCATTATCTGCTACTTTTAAAATTGTCTCTGTTTGAATCATGATTTATTTGCTTTGTTCCTTGATCACTTTCCACTTTTTTTCTTTAGACATCGGTCTTCCTTCTTCGATAACAACCTTGTCCCCTATATTGCACTCGCCCTTCTCATCATGCGCTTTGTACTTCTTGTGTACTTTATATCTTTTTTGAAAACGAGGGTGCTTTTTCACTCTTTCAACTTCAACCACAACTGTTTTATCCATTTTATTTGAAACTACCACCCCTTTGAGTCTATTTTTCATATTCTTTTGCAATTGTTTTTATTCTCGCTATATCTTTACGCAAATTAACTGCTTCCTTGGTATTCTTCGGTCTGGAAGTTGCCCCACTAAAATGAAAATCCTTTAGCTTCTTTCTTTTTTCTAAAAGAAGTTTTGCACGTTCCTTGTCTGTTTTTTTTCTCAATTCCTTGGCTTTCATTTTACCTTTTTATAAACTTAGTTTTAACTGGCATCTTATCTCCCGCCTTGCGAAATGCCTCTCTTGCTTTTTCTTCCGGGATTCCTTCAATTTCAAAAAGCATTCTTCCTTCTCTAATCGGAGCAGCGTAATGATCGATTTTACCAGTTCCACCTCCCATGGGAACTTCTTGTCCTTTTCTTGTAATCGGTTTATGGGGAAAGATTCTTATCCACATCTTCCCTCCTTTTCTTAAATAACGAATGATCGCTCTCCTAGCAGCTTCTATCTGCCTAGAACTTATAAACCCTTTTCCTTCCGCTCTTAGCCCATAACTTCCAAAATTAACAAAGGAACCTCTTTGAGAAACTCCTTTCAGCCTCCCCTTTCGGTGTTTACGATGTTTTATCTTTTTCGGAACTAGCATATTAAAATTTTTCTCCTTTGTAAATAAACACTTTAATTCCAATCACTCCGTAAGAGCAGCGAGCTATTTCGTAAGCATATTCAATATCAGATCTAAGGGTTTCTCTCCTGAGCTGCCCTTCCTGAAAATGTTCCTTTCTTGCTATCTCATTTCCGTTTAACCTCCCTGCTATCTCGATCCGAACTCCTTTCACTTCCTTGTGCATAGCAATCTTGTGTAGAGCCTGTTTTATCACTCTACGATAAGGCAGTCTTTTTTCAATCTGAGCTGCAATGTCTTGCGCAGCAAGTGAAGCAGAAAGCCAAGGATCTTTTATTTCTTTTATATCCAGCCGAAGATTTCTTTTTTCATCTTTAGTAACTTCAGCTATTGCTTTCTCTAGTTTTTCCTTTAATTTCTTTACTCCTTCACCCCCTCTTCCAATAATAAGCCCAGGTCTTGAGCTGTGAATCATAATGCCAACCTTTTCTGGAGAACGCTCAATTTCAACCTTTTCAACGCTCATGCCTTTTAATAACTTCTTTAAAAGCTTTCTTATCTCATAATCTTCTTTTAAAAGACCAGCAAAATCATTCTCATAAAAACCCTTTGAGTCCCAATCTGTAACCTTATTTAACTGATAAATTCTTGGATGAACTTTGTGCGTCATATTATATCGCTTTACGCCTGAATACTTGCCTTTTTGTTCCTTTTGATTTTTTTGGCCCTTCTTCTTTCACTTCTTTTATTTTTGCTTCACGAGTCTGCTCTTTGGATCCCTCTCCTTTTGGCTTTTCTTGCTGCTTTACTTTTTCAATTTTCTGCTTTCTTCCTTTTGCCTCTTTCTTTTTTGTCTCATCATACTCCTTTAATTGAATAAAAATATGTGATGTCTTTTTCTGTATAGGGGATATTGCTCCCTTTGCTCTCGGCCGAAATCGCTTTAAAATAGGTCCCCCATCTACCCTGATTTCTGATATATAAAGATTCTCACGCCTTAGATTAAAGTTGTGTTCCGCGTTGGCTGCGGCTGACCTTAATAATTTTAACATCGGCTTTGTCGGTCTTTTTGTTGTAAAACGAAGAACCTCCTCGGCTTCCTTCAAGGAAAGGCCGCGAATAACATCCGCTACTAAACGTACTTTTCGAGGGGATGTTCTAAGATATCTAAGCTTTGCTTCAACTGCCATAATTTTATTTTTTCTTTTCTATATCACGTTGCATTTTTCCTCCGTGTCGAACAAATTTCTTTGATGGAGAAAATTCACCAAGCAGGTGACCCACCATTTCTTCGGTTACCTGCACTTTAATGTGCTCCTTTCCATTGTATACACCAAAAACATAACCTATCATTTCAGGAGTAATAGCAGCGCTTCGTGACCATGTCTTAATCACTTCGTTATTACCAGGCTCAGAAGCTTTCACTTTCTTTAAAAGCTTTTCATCAACAAATGGCCCTTTTTTAAGACTTCTTGGCATATTTTATTTTCTTCTTTTACTTCTCCTTTTTATTATATTTCGATCAGTATGTTTTCTTTTTCTAGTACGAACACCACGAGCTATCTTCCCCCAAGGCGTCTTAGGAGAGGGCATCCCGATACCAGCTCTTCCTTCTCCTCCTCCGTGAGGATGTGCTACCGGACTCATCGCAGAACCACGCACCGTAGGCCTACGCCCCATCTTCCTTGCCGTACCCGCTTTACCTATTACTCTGTATCGATGTTCTGGCTTAGAAAGCTCTCCAACGTTAGCAAAACAGGTGCTTGTTACTTTCCTTATCTCTCGAGACGGCATTCTCAAGTGAGTGCTCTTTCCTTCGTGAGCCAGCACAATGGCAGAAACCCCTGCGCTACGCACTAACTTTCCCGGAGCATCTGGATGAAGAGAAATGTTGTAAACCGCTGTTCCCACAGGAATATTTTTAATTTGCATTCTATTTCCTGGCTTTACCTCTGCTTTTTCCGTGCAGATAACCTTATCTCCCTTCTGTATTTTTTGGGGAGCAAGAAGGTATCCTTTTTCCCCAGTCTCGTATTGAATAAGAGCTATGTCAGCACTTCTGTTAGGGTCATATTCAATACCAATCACTTCTCCTGTAACATTTAAAAACTCTTGCCCAAAGCTAACCTTACGATAAAGTCGTTTCACTCCTCCACCCTTATGGCGTACCGTAATTCTTCCTGTATTCCCTCTTCCTGCGTGTCGTTTTAAGGGAACAATTAATTTTTTCGTTTTGCTGGGCATAATTTTAATTAAAACACATAACTGAGACTAAGTCAAGAAGAAGTAATATCAATGCTTTGTCCCTCTTTAAGCTTAACTACTGCCTTTTTGTATCCTTTTTTAGTTCCCTCGATTCTTCCTGTTCTTATCTTTTTGGAGGGAATCTTTATAATCCGGACACCTAAAACATTAACGCTATATTTTCCTTCGATCTCTTTCTTTATTTCAGATTTATTCGCTTTTTTAGCTACTCTAAAAACATAAAAACCACTTTCATTTAAAAAGGTTGCTTTCTCGCTTATGTGTGGCTTGATAACTATATTTTTATCCATTTTTACGTTTTCTTAGCTTCGGTTAAATCACTTTTAAAATTCTCTTCTATTATTTTTACCGATTTTTCCGGAAGAACAAGATACTTATAAGATAAAAGGGAAAGTGGACTAATATCCTTTGCTTGTACCGTGTCTACGTTTTCCAGGTTACGCGTAGCAAGAATTGCGTTTCTGTCCATCTCTGGAAGAACTATCAACGTGCTTCCCTTCTCAACTGGGAATTTAGAAAGAATGTTAGTCATGTTCTTTGTTTTTGGCTCACTAACTCCCAGATCGGAAACAAAAAATAGCAAATCTTTTTCTCTTTTTGCAGTAAGAACCATAAAAAGAGCTTTCCTTCTCATCTTCTTGTTAATTTTCTTTTTATAATTCCTCTCGTTTCTTGGTCCGAAAGTTACTCCTCCCCCAGTCCATATAGGTGATCTCCTGGACCCGTGACGTGCTCTTCCTGTTCCTTTCTGTCTCCAAGGTTTCCTTCCTCCTCCCCGCACCTCAGAACGATCTTTTGTGTGGGCCGAGTTCTGTCTTCTAATAGACATCTGAGAACGAACGACCTGATATATCAAGTCAGGATTCACCTTTACATTAAAAATACTCTCCGGGAGGGTAATGTCTCCTGTCTTCTCACCTTTCTTGTTGTATAATTTAGCTTTCATAATCCTCTTACAATTACCATGCCCCCAATTTTTCCGGGAAGCGCCCCTTTAACAGCTATAACGTTTTTTTCTTTGTCCACGTTAACTACTTCCAAATTTTTTGTTGTGACTTTATCTGCTCCCATTCTTCCTGCCATTTTTTTGCCCTTAAATACTCTCTGGGGATACATTGAACCGATCGAACCTGGTTTTCTATTTGTTTTCTTTGTACCGTGAGAGGAGGTTGCAGCTCCCTTAAAATTCCATCTCTTCATCACCCCTGCAAATCCTTTTCCTTTCGAGGTAGCAGAAATATTTACTTTTTCACCAGGAGAAAAAACATCAACCAAAATCTCATCATTCTCAGACACATCAAAAACTCCCGGAACCTCTCGCACATAACGAAAAGGACTCCTTCTTTGTGATTTTTTCACTTTCTTTAACGCAGAAAAACCAATCTGGACAGCGTCATAGCCATCTTCGTTTTTCCCCTTAACTCTCGTTACTTTGCAAGGACCAGCCTCAATCAAGGTAACCGGAACTGCTTCTCCATCCTCGTTAAAGAGTTGTGTCATTCCTATTTTTTTTCCAAGAATAAATTTCATTATTTTGCAATTAAACACCGAGGTCTCCCCTCGGTATTATAATGCGGAAACCTTACAATAAATTCAAATTTTATTTCTGTTTATCATTTATAAATGCAATACTAGAATTACATCTTAATCTCAATGTTCACTCCCGTCGGCAAAGTCAAATTTCTTAAGGCATCAAGTACTTTCGTATTGGGACCTAAAATATCAATGATTCTCTTGTGTATTCTGATCTCGTACTGTTCCTTTGACTTGTTATAGACAAAGGAGGCACGATTAACCGTGTATTTCTTTATTTCTGTGGGAAGTGGTGTTGGTCCAAGAACCTCGCTACCGTATCGAAGTGCGGTATCAATAATCTGCTGCGAGCTTGTGTCAATCACTTTGTGATCATAAGCGCGTAACCGAATTCGAATTCTTGACTTTGCGTCTTTCTCTTTTGCCATTTACTTGATAATCTTACCCACTACTCCTGCTCCTACAGTTCTGCCTCCTTCACGGATAGCAAATCTCTGTTGCTCTTCAAGAGCAATAGGAGCAATAAGTTTAACTTTAAGGTTTGCTGTGTCTCCGGGCATTACCATCTCAGTCCCCTCAGGAAGTTCTACTTCACCTGTAATATCAGTGGTTCTCATATAAAACTGTGGTTTGTAACCTTTAAAGAAAGGAGTGTGACGTCCCCCTTCATCTTTTCCGAGAATATAAACCTCTGCTTCAAATTCAGTATGGGGAGTAATTGAACCTTTCTTTGCGAGCACTTGCCCTCTCTCAATCTCATCCTTCTTAGTCCCCCTCAAAAGAAGTCCTGCATTGTCTCCAGCTCTTCCTTCGTCCAGGCTTTTGTTAAACATCTCGATACTGACCACCGTAGTTTTTGTTGTGTCATGTAATCCAACTATCTCAACCTCCTCTCCGGACTTGATAATTCCTCTCTCAATTCTTCCAGTGGCAACTGTTCCTCTTCCTTCGATGGAAAACACATCTTCTACAGCCATCAAGAAAGGTTTATCAACATCTCTTTCTGGTTCAGGAATGTAACTATCCATCGCATCTACAAGTTCCATGATAGGCTTTAACGCCTCATCATCTGCAGAAGTCGCTTCAAGCGCTTTTAAGGCGGAACCCTTAATTACAGGGATATCATCGCCAGGAAACTCATACTTGGTAAGAAGCTCTCTTACTTCAGACTCAACAAGATCAACCATTTCTTGGTCATCAACCATATCCACTTTGTTAAGAAAAACCACTAAAGAAGGAAGTCCAACCTGACGAGCAAGCAGAATATGCTCACGAGTCTGCGGCATAGGCCCATCAGCAGCAGAAACCACTAAAATTCCCCCATCCATCTGTGCAGCTCCAGTAATCATGTTCTTTACATAATCGGCGTGTCCCGGACAATCAATGTGTGCATAGTGACGGTTTTCCGTTTCGTATTCACGATGAGAAATAGAGATAGTAAGTCCACGCGCTTTTTCTTCTGGAGCAGAATCAATATCTTCTACCGTAGCCTTTGAATCAATAAATCCTTTCAGATTAAGAGTATTGATGATTGCTGCGGTAAGTGTAGTTTTACCGTGGTCAACGTGACCGACAGTTCCTACGTTAAGGTGAGGTTTCCCTCTTTCAAATTTTTCTTTAGCCATATTTTTTTACTTAAGGTTAATAATTAAGTGTCTCCAATAATATAATATTTTTTAAAAAAAGTCTACTCCTTATTTCCTGTAATTTCCTGAAGGACATTATAAGGAACATCTTTGTAACTGTCAAATTCCATGGTGTAGTTTCCTCTTCCCTTGGTAAGCGATCTAAGCGTGGTCACATAACCAAACATCTCAGCAAGAGGAACCTTAGCACGTATCACTTTCTGCGCTCTCTTTCCTTTTGTTTCTTCCGTACTTTCTACTTCACCTCTTCTAGAAGAAAGATCCCCCATAACATCACCCAAAAACTCAGGAGGAACAATTACTTCCACTCTCATAAACGGCTCTAAAATCACTGCGTCAGCGTTTCTGCAAGCTTCCTTAAATCCTATTGCACCAGCAAGTTTAAAGGCCATTTTCGAGGAATCAACATCATGATAAGATCCGTCATAAAGAGTTGCCTTAACATTAACAACCGGATAACCGGCAAGAACTCCTTCATCCATTACCTCTTCAATACCTTTTTCAACAGCACCTATGAACTCTTGAGGAATCGCTCCACCCTTGATTGCATCCACAAATTCCAATCTTTTGTCTCCTTCCTTAAATGGTTCAATTTGGAGATGCACATGCCCATACTGCCCTCTTCCACCACTCTGCTTTATATACTTACCTTCTGCTTTCGCTTCTTTTTTAATTGTTTCTTTGTAAGCAACTTGTGGCTGCCCAACTTGTGCATCAATTTTAAACTCTCGTTTCATGCGATCTACGATAATGTCCAGATGAAGCTCTCCCATTCCTGCAATAATAGTTTCTCCTGTCTCTAGATCTCCGTGGACTCTGAAGGTGGGATCTTCTTCTGATAACCTTCTTAAGGCTATTCCCATCTTCTCTTGATCGGCTTTCGTCTTTGGTTCTACCCGAATAGATACCACCGGCTCGGGAAAACTTATCTCCTCTAAAATGATAGGAGCATTTTCATCGCAAAGAGTATGACCAGTAGAAGTTTCTCTTAATCCAACAGCAGCAATAATGTCTCCGGCATAAACTTCTTTGACTTCCTCTCTTTGATCTGCGTGCATCCGCAGAATACGACTAATTCTTTCTTTTTTTCCGTTACTAGCGTTTAACACATAAGAACCTCCTTCCAGTTTTCCAGAGTAAACTCTCATAAAGGTAAGACTTCCAACATAAGGGTCGCTGGTTAGTTTAAATGCAAGCGCAGCAAAAGGCTCCTCGTCACTTGCTTGCCTCTTTATTTCTTTTTCTGATTTAACTTCAACTCCTTCTACTGGAGGAAGATCTGTAGGTGCTGGGAAGTAGTGGCAAACCGCATCAAGAAGTGGTTGTACTCCTTGATTCTTTAAAGCAGTTCCGCAAAAAAGAGGAACAACCCTATACTCAAGCACTGCCTTCCGCAAAACTCTCTTTATCTCTTCTTCTTCTATTTCTTCTTGGTTCATGTAACGGTCAAACAGTTCTTCGTCCTCTGTGACCACTTTTTCAAGCATCTCACTTCTCCACCTCTCTACTTCTTCTTTCATCTCTTCGGGAACATCCTTCTCTTCTATTATTTCACCGTAATCTCCACTAAAAGTTAAATACTTCCTTTTAATAAGATCAATTACTCCTTTAAAGTTGTCTTCTTCACCGTATGGAATCTGTACAGGAACCACATCTGGAGTAAGCTTCTCTTTTATTGAGTCCAGTGAATCTGAAAAAGAAGCTCCTGGACGATCCATTTTATTTATAAAACAAATTCGTGAAACATTATACTTATCCGCTTGCCTCCAAACTGTCTCCGACTGCGGCTCAACACCTGCAACACCGTCAAAAACAACAATTGCAGCATCTAGAACACGCATCGATCGTTGTACTTCCGCTGTAAAATCAATATGCCCTGGAGTATCAATAATGTTTATTCTATACTCGTTTTCTTTTTTCTTTTCCATGCCAAGAGGAGTCCAAAAACAAGTCGTTGCTGCAGAGGTGATAGTGATACCTCTCTCTTTTTCCTGTTCCATCCAGTCCATAATTGACTCGCCAGAATGCGTTTCTCCTATTTTATGAGAAATTCCAGCGTAAAAAAGAATGCGCTCAGTAACAGTAGTTTTACCAGCGTCAATGTGGGCGATAATACCAATATTTCTATACCTTTCTATGGGATATTCTCTAGCCATAATTTATTATTTTGCGAGATAAGCAAAAGCTTTGTTTGCCTTCGCCATTTTATGCATATTTTCTTTCTTCCGAATCGCATCTCCTTCGTTATTAGAAGCACTTAAAATCTCCTCAAAAAGTCTTTCGTTCATCTTTTTTCCCTTTTTACCTCTCGCAGCTTCCGCAATCCATCTCATCGCAAGACTAGTGGATCGCTTCTTATTAACCTTCATCGGAACCTGATAAGTTGCTCCTCCAACTCTTTTAGAGCGAACTTCTTGTGTAGGAGATACGTTGGATATAGCGCTTTCAAAAACATCTAAAGGTTCTCTTTTCGTTTTTTCCTTAATCTTTTCAAATGAATCATAAACCATCTTACGTGCTACAGATTTTTTACCACATCGCATAATATGGTTTATGAATTTTGATACTAAAGCACTTCCGTAAAGAGGGTCCGGCTTAATTTCATGAACTTTATAACTTTTTTTGGCTTCTTCTAGCATACTTACGAAGATTTCTTAGTTCCGTATTTACTTCTGGACTTCTTCTTTCCTTCTACACCGGTAGTATCCAGAGTTCCACGCACCACATGATAACGCACTCCAGGAAGGTCTTTCACTCTTCCACCTCTCAAAAGAACCACCGAGTGTTCTTGCAACTTGTGACCTTCTCCGGGAATGTAGGCCGTTACTTCCGCTCCGTTAGAGAGTCGTACACGAGCCACTTTACGCAAGGCCGAGTTCGGTTTTTTAGGAGTAACTGTAGTTACTTTCAAGCAAACTCCCCTCTTGAAAGGAGAGGGAAAATAAGATTTTCTGTTTTTTACATTATTAAATCCATAAGAAAAAACCGGGGTTTTATCTTTCCCTTTCATTTTTTTCCTTCCTTTTTTGATAAGTTGATTTATTGTAGGCATAAAACTAAACACAAAGAGGTTGCATTAACCTCTATGAAAATATACACGAAAAAAATAAAATGTCAAGCATTGCTCTTACATCCCCATAACCATAAAGAGATCACCGAGATAGCTCCCTGTAAAGAGGAAAAAAACAAGACTAATAACGATGAAAAGAAATTGAAAGATAAAGGAAAAAAACAAGATTAATACCAGAAAAAGAACGATGAATCCATACTGAGCAAAAAACATCTTCACTTTTCCGGCAATTGAGGGAAAGAAGGTAAAAAGAACATGAGAACCATCAAGTGGAGGAATGGGTAAAAGATTAAAAAAAGCAAGTAGAAGATTTAAGAAAACCACCGCCCCGAAAGCAAGAAACAGCGACTCAGTTTCCCTTACAAAGGGCAAAAATCGAATCATTAATCCAAAAAGCAAAGCAAGTAAAATATTAGAGAAGGGGCCGGCAAGAGCCACTTTTAAAGCGTCATATTTTTGGCGTAAATTAAAGGGGTTTATGGGAACCGGCTTTGCTCCTCCTATAATAAAAGGAGAACCAACAAGAACTAAAACCAAGGGAAGCATGATCGTCATAAAGGGATCAATGTGTGGAATGGGATTAAAGGTAAGTCTTCCGGCATTTTTTGCAGTTGGATCGCCTAAAGCATACGCAGCAAAACCATGCGCATATTCATGAAATATCGCTGAAAAGATAAGAATTATTAGTAAAAAAATCCAGATTTCCATAGTGCTAGATAATAACAAAAAAAGCAGTAAAAAACAACTTCTACTTTCTTGTCACTTGATAAATTTACATTTTCCATTATAATACAGCATATTAAAAAATTAATATCTACTATAATTATGCCAAGAATGTGTGAAATATGCGAAAAAACATCATCAATGGAGAGCGGCAGGAAAAAGCTGATGTCTCAATACAATCCCACTCCTAAAAGGCGAAAGAAACCAAATTTACAATCTGCAAGAATCCCTTCTGTTGTTAATAATAAAAAGTTTAAACCCTTTGCTGGAAAGAAGGTTGTAGCGTGTGCAAAGTGCATTAAAACTTTGGGCAAAAAAAAATAACGGGCCGTGGCCTAGAGGCTTAGGGCGCACGCATGGGGTGCGTGAGATCGTGGGTTCAAATCCCGCCGGCCCGAATTTAGTAGCAATTAAGCGACGTTTCTGTCGCTTTTTTTATAGCGCTCCCATCTCTTGCATCTTCCTTGCAGCCATCATCTGTACTTTCTGTGTTACGCTGTTAAAGCACTCTTTAAGGGCTTCTCCTTGCTCTTTAGTTTCGAGATCTGGGTTTATGCTAACCTCCTCCACTTGCATCTTTCCATTCATTACAATCCTTACTCCCCTCTTTTCTTCTTCTACTTTTTCCTTTCCAAGCTCATTTTGAATATTGCGGAGTTGATTCATCTGTTTAAATTTGTCAAGCATATATAATTTGATTTATTTTAAAATTTAGCAACAAACCGTCCGCCCTATGAAGGATCTGAGCATAAAAATTAAGGTGGGTGCCTCAGTCTCAGCCCACGAGCTGAGAATCATTTTCGGCTCCCTGATAATAACAATGTCAGAATTTCAATGTGGGCGGAACGGTATCTAAAGTATATCTCTCTTTCTATGGTAGTCAAGCTTTTAGTAAGTCAGCAAGCTGCTTGATAAAAGAGACAACAACAGGGGGAGCAAGCAAGCTGTAGCTTTCTACACCACGATCATCTTTAATAGTCCACGGAGTTTCCTTTACTATTACCTCTCCTTTTTCCTCATCCCACTCGTAGCTATACTCGGGAGTAAGTTCATAAGTGGAAACATACTCCTCCGCTTTTTCAGCAGGAACAGAATTACGAAGAAGAATTTTTGGTATCCCGTAAAGATTGAAAGCTTGTTTTATAAGATACTCGTCCATCTCCAATCTTTCTCTAATCGGATCAATTCCGGCTTCATCGCCTTCTTTTCTTACCATCTTCTCCTCACCACAACCAGGATTATCACAAATTAAGGAGAACTCTCCTTCTTCATGTTTAATTTTAGAAGTTGGTAAAAGCTTATAATTCCGAGAAGTGTTACATTTAGGGCAAATCCTTCTCCACTTTACTCTCTCATCGATCACTTGCTCGGCAACGTCGATAAGAGCAAAAAAATCTGCATCATCACGATACCCAACAAGATCACGGAAAAACAGTGAATAAGAAATTTGGTCCAGGTCACGAGGGAAGCCATCAATAAAAATAACTTTTCTTCCTCTCTTAGCAATCTCTCTTTTTACAAGTGCAAGAATAACATCCGTAGGAAGAAGTTTTGCAGTACTCCTTCCTTCTAAAATATTTATAATCTCATCTACAGATATCCATCCTCGATAGTTTTCCTCTAAAAAAGCAATTAATTCTTTTCGTTTCGTTTCATCTTTTAAATCTTTATCTACTTCTCTTATCATGTCTCCAACAGAAAAGTGTTCGATCTTCTCTGGAGCAATTACCTCTGCGAGCATTTTGGAGTAGGTGCCTTTTCCTGCACTTTTCTTTCCTAGAAGATAAACAATAAAAGCACTATGCTCAAGATGCTTTCTAATTCTTTCAATCTCACTTCCTGCCTTGAAAGCAAAGTATTCTTCTCTTCCTTTGGGATCGGAAAGATTAAAATGGCGATCATTTTCTACCTTTGTTTTGAAAACTGGGAACTCTATATCTTTCATTTTAATTAATTATTATTTTTATAATCAAACGCTTTTTTTATAACATCTAAAGCTTCTTCCGGTGTATCAACAATATTAATCATCTCCAAATCCTTCTGATCGATAGTTTCATATTTTTGACAAAGTTCTTCTTGCGCCCAGCTTAATAAAGGCTCCCAGTAACTCTTTCCCACAACGACAACTGTAGATACTCCTGGAATTTTCTTCGTCTGAATAAGTGTCATTATTTCGAAAAATTCATCTAACGTTCCAAATCCTCCTGGAAAAAACACATATCCGGAAGAAGAAAATGAAAGCATTACTTTTCTAGTAAAGAAATAATAAAAACTGATAGACCGTTCCATATATTCGTTTGCTCTCTCTCCTTCTTCAAGTTGAATATTTATTCCAATCGATTCTCCTTTCCCGCCGCTTTCCGCTGCTCCTCTGTTGGCAGCTTCCATAATTCCCGGCCCCCCTCCAGTGACAACTGAAAAGTTTTCTTTTGCCAAAAGATTACCAAGGGTCCTCGCTTTTACATAGTCTGGATTCTGCTCATCAAAACGACTTGAACCAAAAATAGCTACCGGATTTTTAAGATCAGCCACAAACTGAAACCCTTCCACAAACTCTGCCATAATTCGAAAAATTCTCCATTGAAAGGTTTTTCGAAAGTCCTCTTTCCCTAGGGCAGGATCTTTATCAAAGATTTGTGATGAATCTTTTATATTTTTCATAATGCTGAAAAGTTTATAATTTTTCTAATACAAAGTCAAAAACCTCTATCTCTCCATAATCTCTTTTTCTACCATAATTCTTGGTTTCCCATATTTTGATTTCGACACTTCTCTTGCTCTTCTTGCTATTTCTGGATCTCCTGGAGTTGGCGGAGGCGCATGTACTTTAAAGGGGGTTGTTACTTTTCCATTTACTATTGTTTTGAAAATATACTGATAATTATCAACATTCATAAGGTCAAACTTGGAAAACTCCGGACTGTACTGATTTTCCAAAAACTGAGCATCATCAGCTCCAACCCTAAACGAAGCCATTGTCCCAACATTACCTACTACCGCATTTCTGATATTCTCGGAAAGCTGAGGCATAAATTGATGAGATACATTTAAACTTAATCTGTACTTCCTTGCTTCGGAAAGTATAGTTGCCACGCTTTCAGTTGTAAAATTTTGGAATTCATCCACGTATAAAAAGAAATCCCTTCTTTCTTTTTCTGGTATTCTAGCTCTTTGCATCGCAGCAACTTGCATTTTTGAGACAAGAACAAGCCCTAAAAGCTTGCTATTAAGCTCCCCTGTTTTTCCTTTGGAGAGATCTGCTAAAAATATCTTTCCTTCGTTCATTATTTTACTTAAATCAAAAGACGATTTACTCTGTCCAATAATACCCCTCATCATTTCATCTTGGACAAATCTTCCTATCTTTGACACCACATAACCTCTCATATCCGAAGCCGTTTGTCCTGTTGTCTGTCTCCACTCTTTAAGCCAAAAATCTCTAATCATAGGATCTGCACTTTTTTGCAACCTTCTTTCTCTAAAATCTTCATCAATAAACATTCTTGGAATCTCAACTAATGTTCCCGGATCTTCTTTGTCGGCCATTAAAGCTGCCATGGCGTTTCGCATATAATACTCGAACATAGGGCCTATAATAGATGGATCAAAAAGAGTCCCAAAAATAGTTATCATTTCATTGATAGCAAAGCTTTTTTGCTCGGGAAGATCCCATTCAAGCATATTGAGTCCACACGGCCTGTCTCGGTCAAAAGGTTCAAAAAGGACCACGTCATCTATGCGATCTTTGGGAATGTTGAGTAAGGTGTGTTCAATAAGATCTCCGTGCGGATCTATAACTCCCACACCCTCTCCGCTTTCAAGGTCCTGGCGAATCATTTGTCGCAAGAAGTTAGATTTACCCGTTCCTGTTTGACCTATCATATAGAAATGTCTCATTCTATCTTCATTGGAAGACATATAGACATCTTTTTTTTCACCTCGATAAACCGCACCCCCTAGATACAGTGGTCCGCTTTTTGGAAGCTCTGAGGGAGGTGGAGCTTCCTTTGTTTTCGCCCATTTTATATACGGACTCTCCATATGAGACAAAGGAAGATGATAAACACTAACAATCTCAGCATTATTTAGAATGTTGGTTTCTTCTTTACGATAATTACGAAAACTATAATTATAGATAAGCTGTCTGAGCATCTTTTTCTTAGCTCTAACCATCTTAAACTCATTCCAAGAAGAAGAAAATTGGGAGAATCCGCTCTCTAAGCTGTGAAGCACTTTATCCGCATCATCCTTGTTTTTTGCTACGCCAATAAGCCTTATATTGACTTCAAATCCAGGCTTTCTTATTTTTTCTCTTATTGCTTCAATAGTATCATCTCCGACCTTTCTCTCCTCCAGCTCTTTATTCTTCTCCCCTTCTTTCTTTGTAACCGCAGTAGATAAATCACGAAAATTTTTACCAAAAGTCCCCGCATTAACCTCTGTAATTGCTTTTTCCAAACTACTTTTATCGTTTATAATTTTACTGAGTAACTTCTCTCCCTTCTCGCGCAAGCTAAAAGAGCATGGTCTCAATATTATTTGCACAGCGGCTCCCTCTCCTGGCTCAATACTACTTACTGCATTCGCTATTGATTCTAGTGGATCTTTCTCTAGGTTTTCATAAGTATTTATCGGGAAGAAAAAACTTTTCTTTGTTTTTAAAAAAGAAGCCGAAGCCTCTCCCTTGGGTTCAAAAATCGTGTAATCTCCAGGAACTTTTTCCAAAACTGCTCCAGAGTAAACTCCTTGCACGTATTTACTTAAAGCATTTTCATAACTTGAAGGAACAGCGATATAAAATGAAATATCACCCTGACCCACCTCAGAGGCAATCTCTAGAGCAACCCTCTCTCCCTTTCGCAAGGAAAGAAAATTAGAGTAAATCTGCTCCATCTTTGAGATTATTTTTTTCTCCTCTATCTGCCTTTCCTTTTCCTGGCTTTCGTATCGCGGAAGCTTTACTAAAAAAAGAGACATATCTAAGCTCCGCTTTATATTCTCTAACCTGCTTTTTTTAGACAAAAAAATCAGTAAAGCAATAACAAGAAAAAAGGTTATTAGGATAATAATCCAAAATACAGGAATATACATTTATTTTCCGATAAATTTTTTATACGCACCGTGCATAGCTAGGGCGTCATGAAAAACATCTAAAACAAGCGGATCAGCTTTTTTTTGCGCCTCTTTTATTGCTTCTTCTAATCCACCCGTTTCCGCTAAAATTAGTAACTTCTTAACCTCTGCCTTTACTTCTAGCTTTTTTTCGTCCTCTTTTTCCTTTAAACTTTCCAATGATTTTTCGGGAGAAGAAAAACTAATATCTTCTTCTCCTTCCTCCTCCTCTTTTCTTCTCTTCTCTAATTTCTCAAGATCCTCAAAGGACACCCCTTTCTCTTTATACCACTCAAAAAGAATCTCCCTGCTTGTTTCTTTTGTTTCAATATTTTTTTCCATTGCTTTGATTATATATGATTTAATCTTCAGAGACAATACGTATATCACCGTCTACATCCGTCCGTTTTACGGTTATGCCATATTTTTCTAACTTCTCTAATATTTCCCTGTGCGGGTGCCCGTAGCGATTACCTTCTCCCGCCATAACAACTGCAGCGCTTGGAGAAACATACTGCAAGAACTCCTTGGAAGTAGAGGTTCGAGATCCGTGATGGCCAAGCTTTAGAACATCTGAGTCAAGGGTAAAAATTGAGCACCAATCTTCTTCTTTACAGTCTTGCAGAAAAGCAATAACTTCTCTTTCTTGCTTTTTGTAAGCGTCACCTGTAAACAAAAAGCTGCTGTCTTTATAAACTAAACGAGAAATAACTGATACCTCGTTTAAGTCTTTAACATATTTTCCTGCTAAATTTTCTGCGGGATAAAGAATGTCTATATAGAAATCATTGGCAGATATTCTTGTCCCAGCTCTTGCTTGTCGATATCCTTCCTCTTCTATAATTCTACTCCACTCCCTGGAAACACCTGTTTCTTCTCGAACTCCCGTGCAAAGTATATCTTTTACTTCGTATCGCTTTACAACCTCTATAAGTCCTGCTACATGATCATCGTGGGGATGGGTAAGAATAATCAGATCAAGGGAGTTATAAAAAAAAGGAAACTCTTCACCAAGTTTTTCTAGGACGGTGCTCCCTGGGCCTCCATCGATCAAAATATGGTGATGTTGAGGAGTTTTAATTAAAATAGCATCACCCTGACCAACATCCAAAAAAACTACCTCCATCTCTCCTCTGCGAAGTGAAAAAAATAATTCCCAGCTAAAAATATTGAGCACTATCAACAAAGCGAAAACTAGCAGTACTTTTTTATTTTTCATTTTATAAATCAAAACCGCCACATATTAATGGCGGCTTTGAATTCAAGAGCTAGTTAGCTTTCCCAAGAATCTTAAACATTTTTGTCCCACAAGTAGGACAAATTCCGGAAAGGGCTCTTCTTTTAGTATCTCCTTTTCCTTTCATTTCAACCTCTTTCTCGTCGTTCATTTCTCTTTTTGCTTTGCACTTTACACAATATGCTTCACTCATAATTTTTTTAAATAAGGTTCACAGTTCTTTCCGACCTTTAGCTTTGTAAAATTGTACCTAAATAAGAATAAAACTTCAATAGCTTTAAGTAAAACGCTCCACTTTACAGTTTTCAATCGCAGTGGTTACCATTTCTTCAACTGCAAAATTTTTCTCTTCTTTCTTTACTAAAGAAAGGTTTGCTTTTGTTTCCGGGTACCGTGGAAGAAATCTTACACAACAGTCTTCTTCAGGGCGAATAGAGGTTTCATAGGTACCGATGGCTTTAGCTTCACTTATAATCTCTTCCTTGTCATAACCAAGAAGTGGCCGAAAAACAGGAACGTCCACTACTTCCGATGTCGCTCGCATGTTTTCTATCGTCTGCGAAGCAACTTGTCCTAAACTTTCTCCGGTAACAAGTGCTTGTGCCTTTTCTCTTCTTGCAATTTCCTCTCCAATTCTCATCATAAAGCGACGATAAAAAATAACGCGCAAGCTCTCTCTTGAGCCAAGCATTATCTCTTTTTGTATTTGAGCAAAAGGAACCATATAAATTATAGATTCCCCTTGAAAGGAAGAAAGAATCCTTACAATTTCTCGAGTTTTTTCCATGGAAGCAGCAGAGGTATCCGGATAAGCGTGAAAATGAACAAAAACATTTTTAGATCCTCTCTTCATTAATCGAAAAGATGCCACTGGCGAATCAATTCCTCCGGAAAGAAGAGATAATACTTTTCCGCTCGTTCCCACTGGAAGACCTCCTGCTCCTTTTATTTTTTCAAAATAAATGTAAGTTTCTTCTTTTGTTATTTCAACATAACAGTTCACTTCTGCCTGATGAAGATCTACTTGGCTTTTCGTGTTCTTTAACACCGCCTCTCCTAGAGAGGCTGCAATTTTATCAGAAGAAAGCGGGAAACTCTTATCCGATCGCTTCACTGTTATACGAAAAGTTCTCGGCGAACGCTTTTTCATTAATGACACCACTTCGCCTTCTATCTCTTCTATTAAAGAAGCAGTTACAACTGCCGGTGAAAAATAAACAATACCACACATCTTTTTAAGAGCAGCAACTGCTATCTCCTCGCTTTTTGGAGAAACAACAACCCTGTTTCTCATCTTTAAAACTTTCGCATCAGAAAGCTTATTTTGAATATTTTTAACTAGCTGATCTTCAAAAAAACGACGGTTTTTCCCCTTCGTTCCTATCTCTGCATAATGACAAATAACACACTTATTCGTTTTCATTGTTTAAATCTTCAATAATTTTCTTTTTTGGGAGTTTGTACATATCAGCCACTTCTCCAATTTTTAAATACTTGATCTCTTGAGCAGCTAGCGGACAAGAAACACAAGGAACACCGTGCCTGCGTAAAACTTCTTCCCCATGAGGAAGCTCTAATATGTGTGAAATAGTTGTTTTTTCGTCTATTTTTTTCATTTTATTATTCCTCCCCCAATTAGCTCTTCTCCATTATAAAACACAGCCGATTGGCCAGGAGTAACTGCTCTTTGAGGAGAAAGGAAGGTTATTTTTTCTTTTTGAAGGATCCCTGACCTCAGGCTCCCTCTATATCTTATTTTCGCTCTTACTTTAAGAGGAAAAGAAACTTCTCTTAAAAGATTTACATCATCTAAAAATATTTCTTTTTTGAAAAGATCTTTTTCGTTACGAGTCACTATCAGTTCGTTTTTCTGGCTATTCTTTTCTAGCACATAATAAGGTCCTCCCGCCAGTCCTATTTTTTTGCGTTGTCCAATTGTATAATAAGCAAGTCCGTTGTGTTCTCCTAAAAGATTTCCTTTTGTGTCTATAATTTTCCCTGGAGAGGAAGAAAGATGACGTTCTAGAAAATCATATATATCTCTCTCCACAAAACAAATTTCTTGAGATTCTGATACTGAAGTAGTTGGAAGATTGTATTTTTTCGCTATAAGCCGAACTTCTTTTTTTCCATAATTTCCCAAAGGAAAAATTGCTTTTTCTATCCACTCTTTCTTCATTTTCCATAAAAAATAGGATTGATCTTTGCTTTTATCTTTTCCTCTCAAAATTTTCCCATTTTCACTTAACACATAGTGACCAGTAGCAAAATAATCAGCGCTAAAGACTTCTAAGCGATTGGAAAGACTTTGAAACTTTATCTCTCTATTGCAGATAACGCAGGGATTAGGGGTTTCTCCTTTTTTGATTACTGAGAGAAAAGAGTCTATCACTTTTTCTTTAAACTCTTTTTCTAGCTTTAAAACATGAAAAGAGATTCCCAGCTTTTCGCAAACTGCGCGGGCTCTTTCTTCTACAACAGAATCTATTTTTTCTCCGCGCAAACGCATAAAAACTCCTTCCACAAAGAAGCCTTGTTCTTTGAGTAAAGCGGCGGCGACGGAAGAGTCAACTCCACCAGAAAGAGCAACTATAACCTTAGTCCTCCTTTTTCTCATAATTTTCTATTGCTTTTTTTAACCCCTCAATAGCCAAGGAAGAACAGTGCACCTTAACTAGTGGTAGTTTTTCCAATTTTTCAATCATCTCTTTCTCTGTAATAGACAGCGCTTCCTTTGTCGTTTTCCCAATAATCATCTCACAGATTACATCAGAAGTCGCAATTGCTGCCGCACAACCAAGTGTTTGAAACGAAGCATCAACAATTTTTCCGTTTTTAATCTTGATATAAACTTTCATTCTGTCGCCACACCTTGGGTTGCCAACTTCTCCTACTCCAGTAGCGTCCTTCATCTCTCCAAAATATTTTGGCTCAAGAAATCTTTGTATAGTTTTTTTTGTGTAATAGTTTTTCATTTTCCTGATATTTTTCTTAATCTTTCTACAATTAAAGGAAGTTGTTCTAAAAAATAATCAACTTCCTTCTCTGTTGTCATCCTTCCCAAGGTGACACGCAGAGATCCGTGCGCTTCTTCATGGGATAATCCGATCGCAAGCAAAACATACGAAGGAAGAAGAGATCTAGAAGCACACGCAGATCCAGTAGAAACAGCGATCCCTTTTTGATCTAAAGCGATTAAAAGGCTTTCTCCCTCCACTCCTTTAAAAGAAATGTTTATGTTATTCGGCAGTCTTCTCTCTCTACTTCCGTTAAGTCTTGTCTGCGGAATTTCGGATAAAATTGTATCTATAATTCGATCTCTCAGTTTTTCTGTTTTTTCCGTCATGTTTTTCTGCAAGTCCTCTACGGCCTGTGAAAGCCCAACGATGGCTGCAGTATTTTCTGTCCCAGGACGAACACCTCTCTCTTGTTTCGCACCATAAAAAATAGGAGAAATTTCAATTCCCTGCCTTATAAAAAGCGCTCCCACTCCCTTTGGTCCGTATATTTTGTGCCCACTAATGGTAAGAAGATCTACGTTTAGATCATTTACCTTGCAGGGAAGATAGTTTACCGCTTGTACTGCGTCAGTGTGAAAAACAATTTTTTTCTTTCTGTTTTCATTTATTCTTTTAACTGCTGCTCCAATCTCTTTTATTGGTTGTATCGTCCCAATTTCACTGTTTGCATACATTATTGAAACAAGAACTGTGTTTTCCCTTATTTCTTTTAAGACATCTTCCACTTTAACTACTCCCTCCTTGTTTACAGGAAGATAAGTGACCTCTGCACTGCTAGAGTTTAGCGGTTCTAACACCGCCTTGTGCTCTATGACAGAGGTAATAACGTGAGCTTTTTTCTCTTTTTGCAAAACCCCAGAAAGGGCGATATTGTCCGCTTCCGTTGCAGAGGAAGTAAAAATTATTTCGCTTTCTTTCGCTCCAAGAAATTCAGCCACCTTTCTCCTCGCCTCATCAATGGCATAAAGTGCATCTTGCCCAAGAGCATGCAAAGAAGAGGGATTACCAAAGTCCTTTTGTAAAAGTGGTATCATCGCGCTAACAACACTTTCCCCTGCAGGAGTAGTTGAGGCATAATCCAGATAAATTTTTTGCTTATTTTTTTTCATTTAATTAAATCAAATAAAGTAATCGAGGAGAGAGACCCTTCTATCTCCTTATTTATTTTCTTCCAAGCTTTAGACGCTTTACAAGTATTGTCTCGCGGACATTTCTTTTTAATGCAGTCCACTATAAAGACAGGCTCTTCAACTGCATTAAATATATTTTTCAATGTAATTTTTTCCGGTGATCGAGAAAGAAAATACCCCCCAGTAGCTCCACGTTTTGCCTTCACCAATCCCTTTTTTTCCAGTTTAGAAAATATTTTTTCCAAATAATCGAAAGAAATTCCTTCTTCCTTGGCGACCGAACGTAGAGGATGAACTTTTTGGCTTTCTGCCAGTACAATCATTGCGCGTAAAGCATATTGAGCTCTTTTTGTTGTTTTCATTTTTAATTCCGTCTTTAAGGGTCGGCTTTATTATAGCAATATTTTTTTATTTTACAATATTTTTTTTTAAAGTAGAATGTATTTGAGCCCGAGTGGCGGAATTGGTATACGCGACGGATTCAAAATCCGTTGGTGGCAACACCTTGAGAGTTCAAGTCTCTCCTCGGGCACAGTTAGTCTTCTGATATAATAAAACTCGGCACAGAGCGCCGAGTTTAGTGGAAAATTTTTAAGAAAGTCTATTTTGTAGTCCTTTTTGAGCCTGTTTTTCGTGCCATTTATATTTCTTTAATTCATAGAAATTAGATGCTTTTTTCTTCTTTTTTTTTAACATCTTCTATGTTTCTACTAATAATTACACGTACAGGATCACGCACGACATCCCTCATCAAAACTTACCTCCTTTTTAAAAAATTTTCCTTACAAAGGTACAGCTATGGTCTTGGAGCATAAGAACAGCTCTCCTACAGAAACTTGCAACCACAAGCGCCCGTGAGTATTTGTTCTTTTCTCCAAGCCTGAAAGTCAAATCTCAGGTCTGAAGAAAAACTCCCTTTTCTTGAGGGAGGTTAATTTCAAACATTTAGAAAACAAAAACCTCCCACTTAAAAAGGGTCAATAAGAAAAAGTTTCGTTTTCCTAATATTTTGCATCATAACGCATTCAAACTAATACCTTTCTTTGTTTTTGTCAATCCTTCATCTCTTTTTTTTGATAAGCTCCATCACTATTTGTAAGAGAATGCCTGCCAGTATACCAATAAACGCTCCGACAACAATATCTAACGGCCAGTGCATGCCCGCAAAAACTCGAGAGAATCCAACCAAAAAAGAAAGGCAGTAAAAGACCACTCCCATTTTTTTGTTCGCCAAGTAAACTACAGTAGAAATTGCAAAAACAAAAGCCGTGTGTCCCGATGGAAAAGAAAGAGAATCTTTGTAGGGAAGAATAAGGTTTACTTCCTCTGCAAAAACTTGAAAAGGTCGAAGACGAGGAGTAAACCATCTAATTAGTTCTACTAAAGCATAACGGGCGAAAATTCCAGCTAAGAATGATCCTCCTAAAATCCAAACATAACCTTTCCAGTCTCTTATAAGAAAATAGACCAGAGAAAGAACAAGAAGAAAAGGTAGTACCTGCGCTAAAAAATAAATCAAGGAATCAAACAGAAACCATTTTCCGGTAAAACTGTTTAAAAACAAAAAGAAAACTTCTTCAATACTCATGGTTTAATAAATTACAAGCAAGAGCATAGATGACAAGTGGACCGACTCCTCCAGGCACAGGCGCAAGAAGAGACGCTTTCCTAGAAACGGTCTCCTCTTCTACATCTCCTTTGATTTTGCCGTCATCATTGCTTGTTCCCGCATCAATAACCACTGCTCCTTCTTTTATCATTTCCCCCTTAAGGATAGAAGGAACCCCTGTCCCAGAAATTATTAAATCAGAGTTTTTAGTAAAAAATGGAATATCTTTTGTGTGCTTATTTATCATGCACACAGTTGCCTCTTTTTCTGTTAGAAAAAAAGATACCGGCTTACCAACTAATCTCCCCGTCCCTAAAACTGTCGCCACTCTCCCCTCAATATCAACATTATATTCCTGAAGAAGAATACTTATAGCTGCTACAACGGGAGGAAGAAAATTATCTTTGCCGGAATAAAACTTTCCCAAAGAAGTCTCTGATAAAAGATCAACATCTTTTTGAGGAGGAACACAGTCCAAGATTTTCTGTGCATCAAATTGTCTAGGAAGAGGCAGTTGAACTATTATTCCATCCTCACTTAAAGAGATCAGTTTTTCTTCTATTTCTCTTGATGGTGTATCTTTAACAAATTTATAAATTTTAACATCTACTCCTATTTCTTCTAAGGCTCTTTTTTTTCCTTCTACATAAATTCCAGAAACCTCATCATCTCCAACCCAAACCACCGCCAAAGTAGGAGCCTTGTCTCTCTTTTTCACTTCTTCTTTCAGTCTTAATAATCTCTCTTTAGCAATTTTTCTTCCATCCATAAAAATCATCTTGATAAAGGAAACTTATTGCACATCTTTTTTACTTTTTCTCTTATCTTCGCAACAGTCCCCTCGTCCCTTTCTGTTACTACTTGCGAAATAAAAGAGGCTATCTCTATCATCTCTTCCTCTCCCATCCCTCGTGTAGTTATTGCCGGAGTTCCCAGGCGTATTCCAGAAGGATTGGCAGGAGGATTTGGGTCAAAAGGAATAGCGTTCTTGTTTAAGGTGATACCTGCTTTTTCTAGTAAATTCTGTGCCTCTTTCCCTGAAATCTCTTTATTTCTTAGATCAGCAAGAATTAAATGATTATCCGTGCCATCAGAGACAAGATTAAAGTCTCTTTTTTTCATTTCTTCCGCTAGTTTTTGACAATTCTCTACCACCCTTTTCCCATAATCTATAAAGGTGGGGCTTGCTGCCTCTTTGAGGCAAACAGCAATTCCTGCTATCTGATTCTCGTGAGGACCTCCTTGAAGGCCAGGAAAAACTGCTCTGTTAATCTTCTCCGGTAAGCTTTCATCCTTTGCAATCCCGCTTTCTGTAACCATAATAATTGCTCCTCTAGGCCCACGTAAAGTTTTATGCGTTGTTGTTGTTATAAGGTGCGCAAAAGGAGCTGGGCTGGGATGTTCTCCTGCAATAACAAGACCTGAAATGTGAGAGATATCTGCGCAAAGATAGGCTCCAACGCTATCAGCAATTTCACGAAAGCGCTTAAAATCAATAAGCCTTGGATACGCCGTTGCGCCAGCAAAAATAAGTTTCGGTTTTTCTCTCTTTGCAATCTCCTCTACTTTGTCGTAGTCAATTAATCCTGTCTCTTCGTTCACCCCATAGAAAACAGAGTTATAGTAAGTACCAGAAAAATTAACTCTCCATCCATGAGTAAGATGTCCTCCGTCGGTAAGACTCATTCCCATCACTTTTTCTCCTGGATTAAGAACAGCAAAATAAACGGCCATATTTGCAGGAGATCCAGAGTAACCTTGTACATTAACAAAAGGAACCTTGAATAGTTCCTTCGCTCTTTCCTGACAAAGAATTTCTATCTCATCAATGTATTGATTCCCTCCGTAATACCTTTTTCCCGGATATCCTTCCGCATACTTATCACTAAGTATGGAAGAAAGTGCTTCTAAAACAGCAGAAGAAGTGTGATTCTCCGATGGAATCATCTCGAGAGTATCCTTTCTTCTCTCTTCTTCGTTCTTAATTATTTCATAAACTTTGCAGTCTTGATTTTGAAGATTTTTGTGTTTCATTTTTCTATTATATTTTTATAATGCTCCACTGCCAAGCTAACTGCTCCTTCAGCAGGAGTTTTTGTGGGGAGAATAATCTTTACGCTTGAATAAGTCTCCTGAATTCTTTTTTTAAAAAAAGAAGAGAAGAACGAAGAACTAAAAGTGCCCCCCACAAGAACTAAAGGAAAATCATCTTCTATCTCAAGCTTTCCTGCAACAGTCCTTACAGAGAGAAGCATTTCTTCTCCTGCCTTTTTTAAAATACCTTGTGCGCTCTCATCTCCATTATCAGCCGCCTGAGAAACAATCAATGATATTGCTGGCAAGTTCTCCATGAAATTACTATAAATTCTTCTGTTCAAGCTCTCTCCATCTTTTATCTTCCATTTTTCGTAAATCAAGTCTGCTATCTCTGTTTTATTAATTCTTCCATCAATACTTTTAAGAGCTGCTCTGTAACCCTCTATTCCTATATAAAAAGCTGATCCCTCATCTGCGAAAAACCCCCAACCACTGGCCTTTGCCTCTCTCCCATTTCTCCATCCGTGCACCGCTGCTCCCGTACCGCATATTGCCACTAATCCATTTTTCTGACTGGATCCCGAACGAAAAGCAGCAAGCTGGTCTCCTGCCACCACAATTTTTCCTTTAAGCCCAGCGCTCTTTAACTCCTTTAAGATTTCCTCTTTTTTATCGAAAAACTCTTCATCTATAGCGGCCAAAGCAATATAAGAAAGAGCTATTTGACTTTTATCGTCTATAACATCATCAATCAATTGATATATCTTCTTTGCAGCGTCACCAATACCGACGTTACGCAAGTTAGAAGGCCCTCCCTGCTTCATTTTCAAAACATTTCCTTCTTTGCCTGCAAGAATCACTGTTGTTTTTGTTCCGCCTCCATCAATACCAATTAAATACATAATTTTAAACTAAAAAGCCTCTTTCACTGCTCCAGGAGGAAGATAAGTTTCTTTTTCTAGCTCTACATCATCACCAATAATTCCTCCTAAATTTTTTCTTCTTGTGTCAACCATCTTCCCCTTTACTCTTATTTTCACAGTAGAGTTACTTGAAAAAGAAGGGATCATCACCTCTTTTTTAATATTGCAACGCTCTCCTAATACTGAATCACAAATAATAGAGAAAGAAGAAACTTTCGATCCGCTAAAAATCACGGAATTTCTTATCTCAGCTCCCTCTATAACACAGTTATCATGAATTGAGGTGTGCTTCCCGATACGAGCTTTCGGACCTACAACTGAGTTTTTACCAATATAAACAGGGCCATCTATGACACTTCCCTCCTTTATAACGCTTCCCTTTTCCATAATTACTTTCCCTGTTATGGTTACCCCTTCCTCTATTCTTCCCTCTCTCTTCTCCTCCTTCTTGTTAATTAAATCTTCTACAATCTGTAAAACATTCCAAGGATAGGTGATCGGATGCCATCTCTTTGCTACTGCAAAATAAAGAGTATCTTTCTCAATAAAACTTTTTAAATAATCAATAATTTCGTACTCTCCTCTCGAGGACTTCTTGATTTCTTTTTCAAAAAAGCTTTTGTTTAAATGATAACACCCGATATTAACAAGATTACTTAGTGGAGTCTCCGGTTTTTCCACGATCTCTTCAACTTTTCCATCCTTGACGCAGACTTGACCATATCCACTCGGATCCTCTACTTTTTTCACTAAAATTGTTGGATTTTTAGCCAAGCATTTTTTTATATCATCTCTAGAGTAAAGGTCGTCACCATTTAAAATCAAAAAGTTTTCCTCTAAAAAAGGAATGGCCAGTCTTGCTGCGTGCCCAGTGCCAAGTTGCTCTTTTTGCTCAACATACCGAATTTTAATTCCACAAAAATTATCGCCTATTTTTTCTTTTATAACTGCCCCCTTGTATCCTATTACTATTATAGCTTCGTCGATCAATCCAGAAAGCTCTTTTAGGTTATACTCTAAAAGAGAATCCTCCAAAAGACGGATAGCTGGCTTGGGAAGTTTGCAAGTAAGTGGAGTGAGTCTCGTCCCCCATCCGGCTGCAAGAATTACTGCTTTATTCATACTTTCCTACTTAAGAATTTTTTTGTGTTAAGTTTCTTTTTTCCTTTTTTCAAGCTCTCCTCGAAACTTTCTTTTTCTTCTTTGTGAAATACGCCGAGAGGAATCTTTCCATCGCTTTCATAATCCCACTCATTTATTTTTTCGAGTGGTCTCTTTGGAGTATTCTCAAAAATATAGGTATTTTTACGATAATCATCATAAGTGTCAAACCACGCCACGCAAGGCTGAAGAACTTCAATAAATGAAAACCCCTTGTGCTGTACTCCTTGCAAAATTATTTTCTCTAGATGATCAACGTTACCAGAAAATCCGCGAGCGATAAAAGTCGCTCCCGCAGAATAAACAAGACTTAAAGGATTAAGTGGCTCTTCAATGTTTCCCGAAGGAGAAGAGTTGCTAATGAATCCCTTTGGGCTAGATGCTGTAAACTGCTTTACTGTCAAGGCAAAGTTTCTGTTCTGATGCAAAACAACAGTAATGTCAGAGTTTCTTTTTGCCGCGTGAATAAGATGAGAAATCCCTTCATTTAAAGAGTCGCCATCCCCTGTAAAAGCGATGACCTTGAGCTCAGGGTTACCAATTTTTATTCCCGTCGCCGTTATCACCGGCCTGCCGTGTAAACCATAAAAGCTACTTACATTTAAATAATCAATTATTTTCCCGTGACATCCAATTCCAGCAGTAATGGCCGTGTTCTCTACTCCTATTTTTTTGATCACCTTTTTGCTTGCTGCCTCAATCGCAAAATTACCACATCCAGGGCACCAAGTATTTTTTGTGTTAAGACTTATTTGAGGCATAAAATTATTCTTTAAGTTTTTTAATTAATTCTTCTTTGCTAAAGGGTCTTCCGTCGTACTTTAATATTTTTCTTCCCACAAGAATATATTTTTTCAGTATCTCGGCTGCCTGCCCAGAAGAATTGGATTCTACTACCACCACTTCTTTGCATCCTTCTACAACTTCGCGAATCTTTTCTACCGGAAATGGTTTGAAAACAAGTATCTGAACTACCTTGTAACCGGCTTCTCTTCCTGCTGCTATTGCTGCTCCTTTGGTTGATCCCCAGCAGAAAAGAATCTTGTCTCCTTCTCCATAAATCTTAATTGCTTCCTTCTTGCTTAGTTCCTCTTTGATATAATCTTCCTTCTTCATTCTCTTTTCTTGCATCTTTATTATCATCTCAGAGTCTTCAGTACTTACCCCATATTCATCCGTTTCATAACTGCCACTTTTAACGACAGCTTTCTTTCCAGGATAAGCAAGTGGAGAAACGCCGTCTTCTGTAATTTGATAACGTTGATAATTTTTGCTATTCCTTTCTTTTTTCTCATCCCACTTTTCTGCACCCTCAATCACGTTTTCATCAAAAGAAAAGGTACTTTCAGAAATATCCTTATCAATTAAAACAACAGCAGGAATTTGATATTTCCAAGCAATGTTCATTGCTAAATTAGAGAAAGAAAAAGCCTCTTCAGCGTCCCCTGGAGCCACTAGTAAGCTCAAAAAGTCCCCGGGACCAGGGCTAAGAGCAAAGTTAAGATCAGCCTGTCCGTTATAGGTAGGAACTCCCGAGGATGGACCTGCTCTTTGACTGTCTACCACCACTAATGGTGTTTCTGACATGGCAGCTAAGCTGATTCCTTCCGCCATTAATGCGAAGCCTCCTCCTGAAGTACCTATCATTGTTCTTTTCCCAGTAAAAGCACATCCCAAAGCAGCGTTTACCACTCCTATTTCATTCTCAGGCTGAAACACGTCTATCTTATACTCTTCCTTAAGTCTTGCTAAAAAATGTAAAATACTGGTAGACGGCGTCATAGGATAAGCAAAATAACTCTGCATCCCCGCCTCAAGAGCCCCCAGAGCAACGGCTTCGTTACCAGTAATCATTGGAGAAGCTACCTTTTCTTTTTCTATTTGATGTTTTTTTTCTTGACTATCATAAGTCCTCCTTACAACTTTCAGATTTTTCTCACTGTGCGGAAATCCTTCAAAAGCATCCCCTATCACATCCCAATCTACTCCAAGAACCTTGCAAAGAGCACCAAGCAAAGCATTGCTTTTCATAATTATCGCACCCTCTTCTTGAGCTATTGTTTCAGCTGGAATCCCGATTCCCTCTCTGTCTTTTATTTGATCCGAGTTATAAATTAAAGTTCCCTCCTCTAATCCTCCAAGATGATACTCAATAGAGTCCTCATTTAAAGATAAAAGAAAGTCTGTTTTCTCTCTTATGCATCTTTCATTGTTTCTCGTAGCTCTTATTACCGAAAAATTATGCCCTCCTCGGATAAGTGAGGAGTAATCTTCATGAATAAATATCCTATATCCACATCTGTTTAGAATTTTACCAATGAGATATCCTGTCGCTTTGGTGCCGTCACCAGCAGCTCCACTGATAATTATTTGTATATCATTCATATAAAAAATTTATTATGTTATTACTCGGTAACGATATTTATAAGTCTATTTTTAATAATTACCACTTTCTTGATTTTTTTTCCATCAATCCATTTTTTTGTTTTTTCACTTTCTAGAGCAATTTTTTTTACTTGACTTTCCGATTTCGTAGCACTTATCTCAATCTTATCTCTCACTTTTCCATTTACTTGAACTACAAGGGTTATTACTTCTTCTTTTGTTTTCGCTAAATCATAGGTTGGCCAGTTTTGATTATGAATTGAGCCCTTAAAACCTAAATAGCTCCAAACCTCTTCTGTGAAGTGTGGTGCAAATGGAGACAGAAGAACAAGAAATGTTTTCATCTGCTCTTTCCCTGGTTCCTTTGCTTCGTTTAAGAAAGTCATCATTGCCGATATGGCTGTATTAAAGCGAAGTTCTTCAATATCTTCTGTAACTTTTTTTACAGTTTGATGCATAATCTTCTCCAGTTTTTTATTTTCTTCTTCTTTTACATCATCTTTTATCTTCCAGACGCGCTCTAAAAAACGCTTTACTCCTAATATTCCTCGAGGGTTCCAGGGACCACCTTGGTCGTACGGACCCATAAAGCAAAGATACATCCGCACGGCGTCCGCGCCATGTTTTTCCACTTCCTTGTCTGGATCAACTACGTTCCCTTTTGATTTAGACATTTTTTGACCATCAGGACCAAGAATCATTCCCTGATGACGAAGCTTTAGAAACGGTTCATGAAAATTAAGGTGCCCCTGATCACGAAGCACTTTTGTTATGAAGCGAGAATAGAGAAGATGCAACACTGAGTGCTCTGCCCCTCCAATATAGATATCAACGGGAAGCCATTCTTTAATATTTTTTTTATCCGCAAAAACTTTATCATTGTGAGGATCAGCATAACGAAGGTAATACCAAGAAGAACAAACAAATGTATCCAATGTATCAGTCTCCCTTTTTGCTTCTTTACCGCAACGAGGGCAAACCACTTCCGTAAAATTCTTGTCTTTAGAAAGTGGAGATCTTCCTTCTCCTGAAGGAGTAAAATCTTCTAAATAAGGCAGTACAACTGGAAGATCTTTCTCCTCAACTGGAATAATGGCGTGATCTTCTCCTTCAAAAATTGTGTAATCCACTCCTTCTCTTCCTTTTTTTTGAAAACAGTTCTTGCAATAGATAATAGGAATAGGAGCACCCCAGTAACGTTGACGAGACACAAGCCAATCGCGTATCTTATAATTAACTTTTTTTTCTGCTTTTTTCTTTTTTTCTAGATACTGATTAATCTTTTCTTTTGCTTCACTAGATTTCATGCCAGTAAACTCTCCGGAAGCAACTAAATCCCCCTCTCCCTCATAAGGAAGGTCACTAGCTGAATGAATAACTCTTTTAATGGGAAGATTGTGTTTTTTAGCAAATGAGTAATCGCGTTTATCGTGTGCTGGAACCGCCATAATGGCCCCTGTTCCGTAGTGCAAAAGCACGTAATCACCAACAAAAACCGGGATCTCCTCTCCACTTAAAGGATTTACTGCGAGAACTCCTTCCAACCTCACTCCAGTCTTCTCCTTGTCTTCGCTTGTTCTTTCTTTTTCTGACTTCTTTCTTGCCTTCATTACATAACTTTCCAACTCTTCAAGATTCTGAACTTGTGTTCTTTTAATATTATCCAAAAAAGGATGTTCGGGCGAAATAACAAGGTAAGTTGCCCCAAAAAGAGTATCTGGCCTTGTGGTAAAAACTCTCAGTGGATGCCCTCCTACGCTAAATTCTACCTCTACTCCCTCTGACTTGCCAATCCAGTTCTTTTGCATTAACTTAGTTTTCTCAGGCCAATCAAGGTCATTTAAAGCAGAGAGAAGTTCATCTACATATTCTCTGATATGAAAAAGCCACTGCTCAATGTCACGTTGCAAAACTTCACAACCACAACGCTCGCACTCTCCCTCAACCACTTGTTCATTGGCAAGCACTGTGTTACATGAAGGACAAAAATTAGCCGGAACTTTTTTTCTGTAAGCAAGTCCTGCTTTAAATAGCTGTAAAAATATCCACTGCGTCCACTTGTAATATTTTGGATCACAAGTTGCCAGTTCTCGAGACCAGTCATAAATAGGACCCATAGAAACGAGCTGTTTTTTCATTCGCTCAATGTTTTCGTAGGTCCAAGTTTCCGGATGGATTTCTCTTTTTATGGCAGCATTTTCTGCAGGAAGACCAAAAGCATCAAAACCAATTGGTGAAAAAACTCTACTCCCTTCCATTCTTTTTTTCCGAGCATAAACATCAGCCGGAGAAAAATTATACCAATGACCAATATGAAGATCACCAGAAGGATAAGGAAACATCACTAAATGATAGAATTTTTTTCCTTTACCGGGTATGTCATAAATCTTCTGTTCATCCCAGATTTTTTGCCACTTTTTTTCAACTCGTCCTGGATTATACTTCATATAGCGTATTTTATAAGCAAACAAGCATTTTGTCTACTGCTTGATATTGAAAAGATTAATAGCGTTTTCGGTCGTTTTTTCTTCTACTTCTCCTTGGGAGATATTTTTAATGGAAGCAACTTTTTTTACAATTTCTTTGATATATGAGGGCTCATTCCTCCCCTTTTTTGGTGGTGGTGTAAGGAAAGGGCAGTCTGTCTCAAGAACTATCCTTTCTAAGGGAATCTCCTTAACTATTTCATTCAAGTCCATCTTAAAAAGAATCCCGTTAAGTCCTAAGTAAAAATTTAAAGATAAATACTCTTTAGCTTCTTTTAGAGAACCAGTAAAGCAGTGTATCACTCCTTTTTTTACCTTCTCTTTTCTTAATATTTCTATCACCTCTCGATGTGCCATTCGGCAGTGGACAATAAGAGGAAGGTCAAGTTCTTGTGCAATAATAATATGTTCTTTAAAAACATCTCTCTGTTTTTCCCTTTTCTCGCCCTTCTTGTCTAGACCTGTTTCTCCTATTGCTACTACTTTCTCGCGATCAACATTAAAAAGAGATACGTAATCATCTTTTCTGAAGCTCTCTTTACCTACATAAAGGGGGTGCAATCCTATTCCAGCATATAATCCGTTCTCTTTGGTTTTTGCAATCTCTACCACCTTCTCACTTTCTATGATATCAGTCCAAACATTAATCATAGAAACACCTTCTTTAAAGGCTCTTTCCACTACTTCCTCTCGGTCTTTCTCATAATCAACAAAATTAAGATGCGCGTGAGTATCAAATATTTTCATACCCGTCTATCTTACCATAAATTAGAAAAAAGCTCACCTTTGATATGATGAGCTTTAGAGTGTATCTCTTTTAATAAAATTACATTCAATTTCTATTGATATTTTTGTGTTCCAGAAAGACGGAGTTTGCTTTTTCAATCCACTTGACTAAATGATTCTTTGCTATCTCCCCCGTAGGTAGGCCTCCCCAAGGCAAGCTTATTTTGCCTTCATTTAGAAGAAAGTAGAATATTTTCTGCTTTATTTCTCCAACGGAATTAACTTTTAAGCTGGACTTTAATTCCCTTACTGCTTCTATCTCTCTTTCGCTTATGTTGCAGTTCCTGGCGGTTCTCTCCATTCCTTCTAGTCTTTCTACTAATCTTTCATCGGTTAATGCCCTTCTATCAAAATCTTCTTCTTGGGGAAAGTCCAAAGGATCAAAATAGGGAAGTTGGAAGCGAGCATAATTTCTTAGAAAATCCATAAGTCCTTGTGCAGTCCTGGAATCTCCCACCTTCACCAAGAAGGGAGAGGTTATTCCTTGAGGTGGGTTACGAAAAAGCTTATGACCAGTGTAGCAAAAGTTTTTAATGTCTGATCCGTTGAAAATTACTATTCTATAATCTTCACATTTTCCTTCGCTTTCCACCGAAAAATCAACTTCTTCTAGTATTTTTTTTATCTCTTTCAGATTTTCCGTCTCTGGTTTTATAAAGAACGAAAGATACACTTTTCTGCCCTCCTTTTTTTGGCATTTAAAAACCCTTCTTTCGGAGAGAAGGGTGTTTAATTTGCCTTGTTTTTTTAAACCTTACGCAGCACACCCCAACTCTCCGAAAACAATGTTTCCTTTGAGAGATGTTTGATATTTAGCGCATAAAGTCATGATTTAAGTATAATGAAAAAAAATAAAATGTCAATCTTCTGAGTTGTTGTTTGTTTCTTAAACACAGTAAATGACTTTTATCTGTGCTTGATTAAAGCACATCTTGCAATGAAATCTTTTGATTTTTTTATTTCTAAAAATTATCTGCTTTAATTTTTTTAATTTTTTGATAGTTATTTTCTACTCTTTTTTGCAAGCTATAATCATTTTCCACATCTCTTACCATCTCATCAAATATTTTTTCTGTTTCTTCCATCCTGTGCGAAAACATAATTAAATGATGCCCTGCCTTAATAGCTTTTATCCCTGCTCTGGTAAGATCAATCTCTTCCATCACTAGCGGCATATCGGAAAGATCGTCGGTGATTATAATTCCTTGAAAGTTTAACTCATCTATCAAAATTTCCTCTACTATTTTAGGAGAAAAAGTTGCTGAGTTAACAGGATCGATGTCGCTATAAGCAGCATGAGAAGTCATTACAAAATCAACCCCGTGCTCAATTCCATCTTTAAAAATATTTAACGAGGAAATAAAATCATCCTTTTCTGTATTAATATATATTTCTTCTTTGTGAGGATCCTTGGTAGAAACACCAATTCCGGGAAAATGTTTAAGTGTGCCTGAAATTCCATTTTCTTTTAAAAGATCTATAAAAACTCTGTTAAATGATTTTAAATCTTCTTTGCTGTTTACAGGAATTCTTCTTTTAACAAAAGAATTTTCATTAAAAGGAAAATCTGCAAGAGGTGCTAGTATCACGTTAATTCCTATATCTGAAAGGATCTTAATGTCGTTTTCAATCTTCTCCCATACCGGGAGGCCAAGAGAAAAAACCCCCTTTAGAAGTCCAAGTCTGGAAGCACCATCAGGCTCCTCATCAAGCATAATAAAGTAAGTGCTTTCCGTGCTTTCATCTGCAAACTTCTGTAATTCAAGTATTAATTGTTTAAGTTGCGATTCGTCTTCATAATTTCGACGGTACAAAATAATACCTGCCGGCTTAATATGATCAAGAAAGTCCTTTGTTTTTTCATCTAAAGTTGTTCCCGGAATACCAACAATAAAATTTTGCCCAAGAATATATCTTAATTCTTTCTCACTTTTGAGGGCATCATCCATATTTTCACTATCAGTTGAAGAGTTTAAATAATTACTATCTCTGTTTCCCAAAACACCCTGCCAAAATATCGCTGAAACAAAAAGAACAATAACTCCTACAACTACTGCTATTTTATTTTTTCTATCTATTATTTTAGAGCTCATATCTCTTCTATAGAAACTTCTCTATCATTTCCTACAACAAGTCGATAAACAAGCAAACTATCCTCTTTATGATTTCTTGGGTAGTAATAAGGATTATCTCCTAAAATCCATCGACTAATCGTACTTTCATTTGTTTGGACGCTTTTTTCTGTTTCTCCTTCTGTTCCTAGAGAGATATAATATAGGTTTTCGGGATTTAATTCTTCCAAGGAAATAATTGAAAAACTCAGTGATTCTCCGGGACTAATCATTTTACCAAGTACTTCCCCTTCAATTTCTTCCATAGAAATCATTGATACTTCCTCTCCATTGTTTGTTCGAATGCTTATATTATTAATTGTCCACCTTGTCGCTTCTTCTTTTATTTCTCTTATAGTGTTTTCAGTAAATTTAATCGGTTTTTCTCCTTTGTTTTCAAAAGAAACATTTAGGTTTTCTTTTTGAGAATCTTTTTCAAACTTGATAAAACCAAGTGTGCTTTCTACAAAGTAAGCGCGATACTTGTCTGTAGGTTTCCCACTTCCTCCACATATTCCATCAATATTGCAACTATCAAACTCATACCCCATGGATTCTAAAATACTTGCCCTTAAATGTTGCTGGTTTTTATCCATAAACACTATGTCATGAAGGCTTAGAGAAAACTTTCCATATTTACTATTAGGCTTATAACGAAACTGTATAACTTGTGTTTCCTTCGTAACAAAAATTGGATTATTTATTTCATACCAATATATTCCATCTTCTTCTTCAATTAAAGAAAGTTTTGATTCACCAATGTGCATATACCCTCCGTAAGGTCCACAAGCATGAGCTGAGGGAAATAGCCTACTAAAATAACTTTCATTATTTTTTGTCCAGTGCTCATAACTCCTATGTTCTAAAAATTGAATTTTTAAATCTCTTATCAGTTCTGGATCATTCATCTTAAAAGCTACATGGGTTGCTAAAAAGCTTTCTTCAAATTCAATTGTTGCACCGGTATAACTCGAGATATGTCCTGGACCACCAAAAATAGGTAAATCAAGGTCTTTATCATTTTCAATTTTAAACATAATCTCTTCACTTTCCGGATCAGTATACCAGCGCCAATTGTAATAACCATAGCCCGAACGAAAACTCCTTCTCATAGCCTCTGAATCAAAATCATAATAATAATCATCATAAGGGTTAACGTAATAATCAACTAAGCTAATTTTTGCTGTCTTGCTTAAGTTTTTCAGTTTATAAGCATCAATATCTTTAACATCTACTTTTCTTAAAACTTCTTCCTTGCCAAAAACAATATCGGGATATCTTGTCTCTCTCCTGTTGTATCTAAACGCATCTTTAACCTCATCTTCTTTCAAGTCTTTGCTATAAATTCTAATTCCATCTATATGACCTGAAAAAAATGAATCTATGTCCAAGCTTGTTCCTCCAAACTGCCAGTCCCCTGTTTGCGCAACTTCACTCCAATAACTTGAGAGATTGTCTATATTTTTACTTCTTTTATTTCCATCAACATAAATATTTGCTTCTTTTTCTTCAAAGTTCCAAGTCACTACTACATGACTCCACTGATCAACATCTAGAGGGTCTGTTGAAATATAGTTTTTTTCTGGAGCCTGAGAAGGATAAAAATAAAGATTAAGCTGAGGGTCAATACCAAGCTCCATCTCCCAGTTACTGTCAATGAACAGTCTTTGATATCGATTTGAGCAATTACCACCCCAGCACTCATCTGCTAAATTAAGCTCTTCGGAAGGAAAAACTAAAAACTCTATAGATCCCTTTTTTTTATTAAAATCTAATTTTTCCGAAGGGACTTCGAAGTAAGATTTATGTCTCCAGTTATGGAAAAGAATATTTCTATAATCTTTTTCTTCATTCAAGGTGATTCCTTCTGGATGTATATGACCACTATATATTCCTCCAACAATATTTCCTTTTTCTTGTCCGTTGGTAAAATTTAAAATTTCTTCATCATTCTTGCCTCTTCTGTCAAGGTAATACCAGCCGACAAGATAATCTTCTGATTTTTCAAAAACCTCCCTGGCGTTTGATTCGGACTCCATTCCTTTATAACTGTAACTAATATAAATAGTCTTCTTTTCGTTGGCTGAAATGTGCGGAATATTTACCCAAATCTCGGTATCCTCTTCCCCACAACCTCCTTTAATCCAATAAGGAATCTTTGTTTCTCTATCGGAGTCAGTAAATCTAATACTACTACACTCAAAATCAAGTTTTTCATCTCTTATTAAAGAAAGCGTGTCTATTCTTAAGCCAACCTGAAAGTTACTAAGATTTGTATCATTTTCTAAATCAAAAGTGATTTCCTTTCTATAGTGATTAAGTTCTTTGAAGGGATCTTCTTCTGTTACTAAAGAAAGATCAGAAAGCACGTTAAGTATAACAATCCCTATTATGAAAAGTAAGACAAGTATTGATATAACGATTATTATTACTGCTTTTTTTATATTCATTTTAAAAAAGTTTATATGATTAGATGTTATATTATTTAATTTTCTAATTATACAGCAAAACAAAAAATCCGAGAAATTTTCTCGGAAATAAGATTACCAGATCGATTCTCTGGTTTTTACTTCATTTTCCGGTTCCCATCCGGGATCCGTAACTTCAATCATTTCTAGACTCCCTTTGTAGTAAATTCTTGTCTTGGGCTCTATTTCAATCATATCCCCTGCAGATACCTTAATCTCCTCATCATCAAGAAAAAAGGAACCGCTTCCTTTAAGGATAATATAAGTGAATGCCGATTTTTTATCGTAAAATTCTTGATTGTGGCCAACTTCTGTTTTGATTTTTACAACTCCAACTCTACCGATGTTTGGATATATATTTATATCAACACCGCATTTTTCTTTTTTAGGTACCTCTGAAGATCTTGTAAGTTTGTATTTCATGTCTCTAAGATTAATTATTTAAAAAACTTGCTCCTATCTTTTCCTTTATGTTCCAATCTTTCATCTCTTTATAGAGAGATGCCCATTGCTCTTCTTTGGAGAGTTCCGTTTCTACTTTTTTGTATTCAGGAAAATAACGTACCGCACTCATCGGAGACCCCGAAGGATAAGAACTACTGGGTTTTTCCAGTATAAAGAATTCAAGATCTATATCTCTTACATATTCTTTTCCTTCGGGTAAAACTAAAGCCCACGCCGCTCTATACCTCGCTGTTCTTTCTTGGAAAGGAATGCCTTCCAGCCTCTTTAAAAGATATTTCAGCCACTCCTCGTCTGTGATTTTATCAGAGAACTTCCCTCCCCATCTTCTCGCTTTCACTCCTGGCTCTCCACCTAAAACATCAATCTCCAAACCTGCATCATCGGCTAAAGTCGGTAAACTACTTTTCTCCACCCAAAACCGAGCTTTAATGAGAGCATTTTCTCTTGCAGTATCTGCATTTTCCTCAACCAAATCTTTAAAATCAAAGTCGGAAATAGTCTTTATCTCAAGATCTTCATCCTTTAGAAGATATAAAAATTGCTCCTTCTTATATTCATTCCTTGTCGCTAAGAATAACTTTTGCATTTTCTATAACTATTCTCCAACATAAGCACACTTCCCCTCTATACAGCGTGGCTCTGGGGCAGGAGCACATAAATTAATAATATCAATACAATCTTTATTATACTCTCTCATTTTATCGTAAAAGTAATTTTTGTCTGTTTCTTTATTTACAAAGTGATAACAACCAAAACTACTATAGTCTTCACTTAATATAAGTGTTTTACAGTCTTCATCAACTTCACAATAATTTGCCTCTTCTATTTCTTCTCTTATTTCATCATACATCCTATCACAGTAATTATATGATCTATAGAAGAAAAAACCACCTCCCGCTACTAGTAAAAATATAACTAAT